>NZ_LIRL01000662.1 GCF_001419795.1 Streptomyces niveiscabiei | reverse complement strand
TCCCCGGCTCGGCCCGCGCTCCCAGCCCCGGCCTCCCTCACCACCTCCGCCGTCACGCCCGGCGCAGCTTGTCGTTGCAGAACGCCACCGTGTCATCGAGGGCCTTCTTCGGCGACTTCTCCCCCTTCAGCGCAAGCGCGACCTGTTCACGCAGCTCATCGACCATGGCCTGCGAGAAGGCAGGCGGCCAGTACACAACAGCCCGCCCGATCTGCGCCGCCGCCTCGACACGCACGCGGCCCTCGTCGGTGCCGTCGTCCTTCGTGAAGTACGGGTCGTCCAGGGTGTTCCGGGTGGCCGGAAAGATCGCGGCCTGGTGGGCGAAGGCGAGTTGGTTCGCCCGGTTGGTGGCGAACTTGGCGAAGGCGACGGCCGTAGCGGCGTTCCCGGTCCTCGAACTCACCGCGAGGGACTCGATGTACATGTTCGGCGCGGCGTCGGCGACGATCGGCCCGATGGCGACGCTCCGGTAGATGTCGGGCGCGTTCTTCTTGAAGTCGGCGAGGTTGTAGGCGCTGCCGGGCAGCCAACCCAGCTCCCCCGCCTTGAACTTGTCGACCTCGCCGACCTGCTTCTCGTTGAGGATGTCCTCGGTGAGCGCGCCGGCGTCGTACAACTCCTTGTAGCGGGTGAGGAGTTCGACGCCCTTGGCGCTGTTGAAGGTGAACGCGGTGGCGTCCTTGTCCATCAGCTCGACGCCGTACGTCCCGAAGGTCTCGATGACCGGGGTGCGGCCGAGCATCGAGTACGCGCCTTTCGCGGAACCGGCCATCTTCTCGGCCTGGGTGAAGAGTTCGCCGTAGGTCTTCGGGAGGTCCTTGGGGTCGAGGCCCGCTTTGGTCATGAGCGCGGTGTTGAAGAAGGAGGGGCCGGTGTTGAGGTAGAAGGGGTAGCCGTAGGTGCCGCCGTCGATGCCCGGCCAGGTCATGGCGTTCCAGGCGGCGGGGAGGAAGTCGGCCTTCGCGGCGGGGTCGGCCTTGGCGATGTCGAGGAGTTTCCCGGCGCCGGCCAGGGTGTACCCGGCCTCGGGGCCGAGGTCCATGACGTCGGGAAGGGTGCCGGCGGCGGCGTCGGCGGAGAGTTTCTCGGAGTAGCCGTCGGCGGGCTGGTCGATCCACTTGACCTTCGTGCCGGGGTGTTCCTTCTCGAAGGCGGCGACGAGGCCGGTGAAGTAACCGGCGTAGTTGCCCTTGAGGTTCCAGGTCTGGAAGGTGATCGAGCCGGCGACCTTGCCGTCGACCGGTCCGTCGGTGCCGCCGCCGGAGTCGTCCCCGCCGCCCACCCCGCACCCCGCCAGCACCAGGATCGCCCCTGCGATGCCGAGACGTCTCATCGTGAACTCCCTCGCGTCGATCGGTCGGTTCGGCGAGTTCCCGTGCGTTCACTGCCCCGGCGGGTCGGCCGGGGACGGCGAGAGCCGACACTAAGGCGCTTAAGTTGAGGGTGTCAACGGCCGGGACAGGGTGGATGGGTGGGTCTGATGGTCCGTCAATTCTCGTGATCTTGAGGTGAGTTGATGCCCGTGCTGGCGCGGGCGATCAGCGTGGGCACCAGGTCCGCCGGGTCGGTCGACGGCTCCGAGTCGAGCAGGCCGAGCAGTCGCCGGGCCACGTCCGCGCCGAACCCGACCGCGTCCCGGCGCAGCGCGGTGAGCGCGGGTCTGAGCGCCGTACAGACCGGGGTGTCCTCCCAGACGACCACCGCGACGTCGTCCGGGATGCGCAGGGCGTGGCGGCGCAGGACGTCCAGACCGGCGACGGCGAGCACCTCGTTGTCGTAGATCAGCGCGGTGGGGCGGGGCGTGCCGGTGAGCGCGGTCTCGGTGGCGGCCGAGCCGGCCGGCGCGGAGAAGTCGGTGGACAGGGTCCGCAGGCCGGTGAACTCCAGGTCGCGGCCGGTGCGTTGGAAGGATTCGATGCGGCGGTGCACGTGCAGCATCTCGGCGGTGCCCGACAGGTAGGCGACGTGGTCGTGGCCGCGTTCCCGCAGGTGGCCCATGACGGCGCGCATCGCGGCGGCGTCGTCGACGGGTACGGAGGGCAGGTGACCGCCGGGGTCGGGGCCGCCCGCGACGACGCCGGGCAGGCCGAGGGCCGCGACGGCCGCCGGGCGGGGGTCGCCCCGCCGCAGGTCGACCAGGACGACGCCGTCGACTCTTCCTTCGTGCCGCCATCGGTGATAGGTCGCGATCTCCTCCTCGACATCGGCTACGACCTGGAACAGCAGTCCGTAGTGCCGTCCGCTCAGCACGGTCTGCATGCCGGTCATCAGGCGGTGGAAGAAGAGTTCGGTGCCGACGTCCCGGGCGTCGCGGGCGACGACGAACCCGACGGTCGATGACCCGGCGCCGGTGAGGGCGCGGGCGGCCGGGTGCGGGGTCCAGTCCAGCTCCTCGACGACCTCCAGGACGCGCCTGCGGGTGGCCTCGGAGACGCCGGGGCGGCCGTTGAGGGCGAAGGAGGCGGCGGCTTCGGAGATGCCGCAGCGCCGGGCGATGTCGCGAAGCGTCGGACGGCGGGCGGGGCGGCGGTCCTGGCCGGTCATGGCAACCTCGGTGATCCGGCGCGGGACGCTCACGCCCCATCGACCTGATACGTCGTCAACTCCCTCTTGCGGCACACACTTTAGCGCTTTAGTGTCGGCTCTCGCCGCACCGAGGAGAGGGGACCCCCATGCCCGTCGACGCGTCAGGCCCGTTACCGAGATCCCTGCGGCGCCGCAGCCTCCTGCAAGCTGCCGGTGCCGGACTGCTGGCCACCGCCCTCCCCGCGACAGCCGCTCACGCGCAGTCCCTCGCGGCGGCGGGCTTCGGCCCCGAACCTCCTTTGATGCACGGCTACTCGGGACCGCAGATCAAGTCGTGGCACCCGGACACCGACCGCCATGCCCGCTACCTGCGCTCCCGCGTCCCCCTCGCGACGCGCATCGCCCCCTTCGAACCGACCCAGTCCCGCCGGGGCCTTGACCCCCGCCCGAGGCTCGCCGTCCTCGCCAACGACTACGTCCAGCCGGACTGGGAGACCGAGGGCTACCCGTACGGCCCGGTCGCCGAGGCGTACGCGCTGCGCTTCTGGCAGTACCCCGACCTGTACGCCTCCTGGCACGGCCTCCCGCTGGACGGCCGCCACGCCGAACCCAACCCGCCCTACGGCCTGTTGAACCTCCCCAACCCCGGCTACACGGACGCCGCGCACCGCAACGGCGTGCTGAGCCTGGGCTGTTGGTTCTGGCCGCGCCCGGAGAACTTCGCGGACATCGTGGAGAGGACCCCGCAGGGCACGTTCCCTCTCGCGGACCAACTCATCGCGATGGCCCGCTACTTCGGCTTCGACGGATACTTCGTCAACCAGGAGGCCACCATCACGGCGGCCCAGGCGCGGCTCCTGATGGAGATGCTCGCCTACCTCGCCCGCAAGGCCCCGGCCGGCTTCCACCTCCAGTGGTACGACTCCCTCACGATCGACGGCCGGATCTCCTACCAGAACGAGTTCAACTCGGTGAACTCCCCCTGGATCGTGTCCGGCGGGCAGCGCGTCAACAGCAGCGTGTTCCTCAACTACTGGTGGAACTCGGCCAAGATCCAGGCGTCCCGCGCCCACGCCCAGTCCCTGGGCCTCGACCCGTTCCAGGTCGTGTACGCGGGCAGCGAGATCGGCATGTACCGCTTCGCCCAGCCCTATGACCCGCGCGCGATCTTCCCCGACGGCGGTGAACCGCGCACGAGTTGGGCGTTCCTCGGCTCGGAGATGGTCTGGTACACGGTCGACGGCGACAAGAGCACCCTCGCGCGGCAGGCGCCGGTCTACGCCCGCGAGCGCCAGCTGTGGTGCGGGCCCGCCGAGGACCCCTCGCGCACCGGCCGCACCCGGCAGCCCAGCAGCGGCAGCCCGCTCGACCCGGCGGGCTGGGACGGCACCGCCCACCACATCGTCGAGAAGTCGGTGATCGGCCAACTCCCGTTCGTCACAAGGTTCTGCACCGGCACCGGCGAGCGGTTCTTCGTGGACGGCGTACAGGTCGGCGACCGGCCCTGGTTCGACATCGGCGTCCAGGACCTGCTGCCGACCTGGCAGTGGTGGGTCCGCGACGGCGCGGGCGCCCCGAGTACGGCGGTCCGCGCGGACTACGACCACACGATCGCGTACGACGGCGGCAACTCCCTGCGCCTGTCCGGCACTCTCGGGGCGTCCGCGTCGGCTGTCGTGCGCCTCTACAAGACGCGGCTGCCGTTGACCTCGGCGTCGACCGCCTCGCTGGTGCACCGGGGTTCGACCGGGACGGCGGCGCTGCGGCTTGGGCTGGTGTTCGAGGACGCTCCCGCCGAGGTGGTGTGGGTCAACGCCGGTTCGGTGTCGGGGAGTTGGACGCGGTGGACGGGCAACCTCGGGGCGTGGGCGGGCCGTACGGTCGTCGCCGTCCACGTCTCGCTGCTGGCCGGGGCGGGCGGGGCTGCCGGGATCGCCGTGAACCTGGGCGAGCTGCGGATCGCGGACTCGGGGCCCGATCCGGCGCCGGGGTGCCCGACCGGGTTCGCCGTCGAGCGGGCGGTGCGGGCCGGTGACGCCGCGAGTGTCTATCTGACCTGGGATTTCCTGCCGGACGGGGTGGCTCGGTACGACATTTTCCGGCGCACTTCCGGGGGGCGGCGGTGGCTGGGGCGGACGTACGACGGCGCGTACTGCGTGTCGCCGTTGGACCGGGACGGTGACTCGGTGACGACGCTCGAACTGGAGGCGGTGTCCGTGACCGGGCGCCGCAGCTGTGCCGCCTCGACGTCGCTGGCCTGGTAGGAGGGAACGGCATGGGCCTCAGGCTGACCGTCGCGGCGCTCGTCCTGTCCTGCGTGTTCGCCGCACCCCCGCCGGCGTCGGCGACCGGCACCGCTCTCCCCCAAGTC
>NZ_LIRL01000661.1 GCF_001419795.1 Streptomyces niveiscabiei | reverse complement strand
CGGTGGGGGGAGCGCAGGGCCGGGAGCTTGGTGCGGGACAGGGGGATGACGGCCAGGCCGCGTTCGGCGGCCGAGAGCGCGTGGGCGAGGGCCAGCGTGGTGGCCTGCCGGTCGGTGGTGGCCATGCCCCCAGTTTCGCACACCCGTTCGAAAAACGGGAGGGGGCGCAGACCCGGACGGCGGTACGGAACCCCGGCACCGGCCGGGCTGCCGGAACGCTTCACCCCATGCGGCGTACGGGATACGGCCCCCACGACGCGCCCGGGAAGCGACACCTCGCGAAGAACGGTAGTGAAAGGGGTTTATCGACTGGTCATCACGCTTGCGTGCTAATCGGGCCGTAGGGGGTGGTTGTCCGGGGGTCCGGTGGGCAACTCTGATCTCGCGACGTCGTCACCACCACCGGGACGGTCGGCCAACTGCCCCGGTAACAGCCGTAGTTCATGCAATCCCGGCCACGAGCCGGGTTCTCTGGAGGAACAACATGGCAAGCATCCGTACCGCCCGCATCGTCGCCGCCGTCTCCGCCCTCCCGCTCGCCGCCGCTCTCTTCACCGGCGTCGCGGCGGCGGACAACGGCGGCTTCGCGGACGACGGATCGAACGCGGGCGTCGCCAGCATCATCGGCAGCGGTGTGGCCGGCGACAACAACGGCAACTCGTCCACCACGCAGCAGAACGCCGTGGGCTCCGGCGCGAGCAACCAGAGCAACACGGCCCAGGTGAACGGCTCCGCGTTCACGGCCATCAACCAGGGCAACCACAACGTGCAGGTCACCTTCGCCCCGCTGTGGTGGTGACCCGCTGAACCGGGAGGGCCGGCGCACCGGCACCGGCCCTCCGACCGGCCGTGGGGTGTGTTCACCGGGGTGGTAAACGCCTGCGCGGCGAGGCCCGAGAGCCTCGCCGCGCAGGCGTTTCCGTGTGCGCCAACCAGCTTGCGATCCTTGACAGTTCGGGTGATCTGACGGACAGTCAGAAATCTTCCAGCCGGGAGCGGGCGAGGGCAGGGGAGGATGCCGTGCCGGACGATTCCGATGGTCAACAGGCGTACGAGGAACGGCTCAAGGCGTACGAGGGCCTGCCCGCGACCGTCGCCGGACTCGCCGCCGACCCCGTGAACGCCCCCATGATCCGCCACTGGTGCGAGGCCCTCGGCGACACGAACCCCGCGTACACCGGCCCCGACGCGATAGCCCCGCCCACGATGCTCCAGGTCTGGACGATGGCCGGCCTCCCGGGCCACCGGTCCCGCACCGACGCCTACGGTCAACTCCTCGCGCTGCTCGACGAGTCGGGCTGCACGGCGGTCGTCGCGACCGACTCGGAGCAGGAGTACGCCCGTCCCCTGCGCGTCGGCGAACGGGTCGCGTTCGACTCAGTGATCGAGTCGGTGTCACCGCGCAAGTCAACGAAGCTCGGCGTCGGTCACTTCGTGACGACCCGCACCGATCTCCGCGTGGAGAGCGGCGAGTTGGTCGGCACGCACCGCTTCCGCATCCTCAAGTACGCGCCGGCCGCGCGGAAACCGGCCGTGCGAGAACTGGCCGCGCAAGAACCGACCGCGCGGAAACCGGCCGCCCCCCGCCGCCCTCGCCCGGTCGTCAACCGCGACAACTCCCCTTTCTGGGACGGCATCCGGCACCACCGCCTCCTCCTCCAGCGTTGCACCGCCTGCACGGCCCTGCGCTTCCCCTGGCTCCCCGGCTGCCCGGACTGCGGCTGCCCGGACTGGGAGACGCGGGAGGCGTCAGGCGAGGGCACGGTCTACTCGTACGTCGTCATGCACCACCCCCCGTTCCCGGCCTTCGACCCCCCGTACGCCGTCGCCCTGATCGAACTCGCGGAAGGCCCGAGGATGGTGAGCAACGTGCTCGGCGTGCCGTACGACAAGGTCCGCATCGGGATGCCGGTGACGCTCGAATTCCGGGCGTACGACGAGGAGTTGACGCTCCCGGTGTTCCGCGCGGGGGAGGGCCCGGCATGAGGGAAGGCACCCAACTCCCGCCGCTCACCGTCGAGATCACCCGCACGCTGATCGTCGCCGGGGCGATAGCGTCGCGCGACTACCAGGACGTCCACCACGACCCCGAGGCCGCCCGCGCCAAGGGCTCCCCGGACATCTTCATGAACATCCTCACGACCAACGGCCTGGTGGGCAGGTACATCACGGACCACTTCGGCCCCGACTCCCGCCTGCGCAAGGTCGCCATCAGGCTGGGAGTCCCCAACTACCCCGGGGACACCATGGAGTTGAGGGGCCGGGTCGAGCGGGTCGAGGGCGACGAGGTGACGGTCCGGGTGACCGGCGAGAACAGCCGGGGACGGCATGTGACGGGCACCGTGCAGGTGACGGTCCGATGACCCTCGCCGGACGCGCGGCCATCGTCGGCATCGGCGCCACCGAGTTCACCAAGGACTCGGGCCGCAGCGAACTGCGCCTGGCCGCGGAAGCCGTACGCGCGGCGATCGCCGACGCCGGGCTGCGCCCCACGGACGTCGACGGCATGGTGACGTTCACGATGGACACGAACCCCGAGATCACCCTCGCGCAAGCCTGCGGGATAGGGGAGTTGGGGTTCTTCGCCCGGGTCCATTACGGCGGTGGCGCGGCGTGTGCGACGGTCCTGCAAGCGGCGATGGCGGTGGCGACGGGAATCGCGGAGGTCGTCGTCTGCTACCGCGCCTTCAACGAACGCTCGGGCCGCCGCTTCGGCTCGGGAGTGACCCGGCGTGAGCCGTCCGCGGAAGGCGTCGCCCTCGGCTGGACCCTCCCCTTCGGCCTCCTCACCCCCGCGTCGTGGGTCGCGATGACCGCCCAGCGCTACCTGCACACGTACGGCCTAACCCCAGAGGCGTACGGCCACGTGGCGGTCGTCGACCGCAAGCACGCCGCCACCAACCCCGCCGCGTACTTCTACGGTCGTCCCATCACCCTGGAGGACCACGCGGCGTCGCGCTGGATCGTCGAGCCCCTGCGCCTCCTCGACTGCTGCCAGGAGACCGACGGCGGCCAGGCGCTGATCGTGACGACCCCGGAGCGCGCGCGGGACCTGGCGCGGCCCCCCGTACTCGTCGCGGCGGCGGCGCAGGGCGCGGCGAAAGGGCAGGAGGCGATGACCGGCTTCTACCGGGGTGACCTGGCGGGACTCCCCGAGATGGGGGTCGTCGCGCGGAAACTCTGGCGCGCCTCAGGACTCACGCCCGCCGACATCGACGTAGGGATCCTGTACGACCACTTCACGCCGTTCGTCCTCATGCAGCTGGAGGAGTTCGGGTTCTGTGGTCCTGGGGAGGGATGGGGCTACGTCGCGGAGGAGCGGCTCGCGCTGAACACGCACGGGGGGCAGCTCGGGGAGGCGTACCTCCACGGTATGAACGGTATCGCCGAGGCCGTACGGCAGCTGCGCGGGACGGCCGTCAACCAGGTGGCCGGGGCGGAGAGCGCGCTGGTGACGGCCGGTACCGGGGTACCGACCTCCGGTCTGATCCTTACGGCGGACAGCTGACCCCCAGGGGTCATCCCGTAGTACCCGGGTGCCGTCGCTCCACCTTCAGGAGGTGGGGCCTGCCCTACCCCTACAACCTGAGGGGGACTCGTCTTCGGGACCTGCGGGCGATCCGGACGACGTGGTCTCCCTCCTAGCGTGGAGACATGACCACACCCGTCTGCACCAGCGCTTCGAACCGCGGGGCGCGGACCACCGTCCGCCCGTACCCGTCGTTCGCGTCCTACGTCCGGGACCGGCAGCCGGTGCTCCTGCGCACCGCCCGCTCGCTGACCGCGAACCCGTGCGATGCGGAGGACCTCCTCCAGACCGCCCTGGCCAAGACCTACGTCGCCTGGGACCGCATCGAGGACCACCGCGCGCTCGACGGCTACGTCCGCCGCGCCCTCCTCAACACGCGCACCTCCCAGTGGCGCAAGCGCAAGGTCGACGAGTTCTCGTGCGACGAGCTGCCGGAGCCGGAACTCGGCATCGGCCTCGACGACCCGGCCGAGCAGCAGGCCCTCCACGACGCGATGTGGCGAGCCATCCTGAAGCTTCCCGCCCGGCAGCGCGCGATGGTAGTCCTCAGGTACTACGAGGATCTCAGCGAGGCCCAGACGGCCGAGGTACTCGGCGTCTCGATCGGCACGGTGAAATCAGCGGTCTCCCGAGCGCTGGGCAAACTCCGCGAGGACCCGGAACTGGAGCTGGCCCGCGACTGAGGGTGACCAGATCGATGCATGTTCTCGCGGGGATGGCGGATCAGGCGACGCTTCTCGGCAACCCCGCCGAAGGGCGACGGCTCGCTCAGGCGGGGCGGCGGGGGCTGTCCAGGGCGGACTCGTCGGCCCATGCGGTTGTGGGGTCCGAGAAGGCTTACGAGCGCGTCGAGTCCGCCGAGGAGCATGCGCGGCGGTCCATCGCGTATGCCGCCCGGCAGAAGGGGGCGCGGCGCGGGGCCATGTCGCAGTGTGCGGGGTGCCCTTCCTCAAAGGCGCGCGCCCAATGGCCGATTAAGAGGGCCTTGCACCCCCGCAGATTGCTCACCCTCCCCAAGGGTGAGGGGTGACCGGAAGGGGCGTCTACGCTCGGCCGGTAGAGCTAGGCTCCCGTTCATGGCCGAGGCGTTCGTCAGTGGCGATGTGCTGCACCTTGCTTGCGGTATCTGTCCGTCGCGTCGCTTCCCTGTCGGGGGGTTTGACGTTGTCGAGAAGCCCAGCAAGGAATGCCCGTTCAACCCGGTGGACGGACATCGGTATGCGGCTGACGGAACGCCTGTGTGCGTTCACCCGGACAAGGTGGGTTTGCCGGCCGGTCGGTACAAAAGCCAGAGTGAACCGGTGATGGTCCGGGTTGTTCTCCCTGTCGAGGAAGCGGAGTTGGTGCCGTACCTTCGCGATCTGCTGTACGGCGCAGCGCCAGTGTTGCTTGAGGATCTGATCGAGCAAGCCTCTGCCGAGATTCGCCATAGGTTTCCCGGCATCGACGTGCTCGCGACGCTGCGCCGTGCCCTCAGCTAGGCGCTACGCGGCGGCGAAGTCGATGGTGTGCTCCTTGCCGGACCGGTGGAATCCCGCAGCCGCGTACTTCTCGTCGAGGATGATCAGCCGGCGCGCGGCCTCCTTGTGGTCGAGCCAGTAACGGGGGTTCGGCTCACCCCACGCGAGGACGTACGCGGTGTGCGTGTAGTCGCCGGGCGCGTAGTCGTGGTGCTCCTTGTCCGTCTGGTGGATCACGGAGATGCCGACGCGGTCCGCGATCCTCGCGAGAAGCTGGGGCTGCGCGATCATGGCGTGCATCATCTCGTCGACGGGAACGGCGACGGGGATCTCGGTCATGTCCTCGTCCTGCCCACCGAGTTCGTACACGGCGGCCTTGAGGGCGAGGGTCCGCAGTCCCTCGGTGAGCAAGGGGCGCTTGTCGGTGTCGAGGTTCCACTCGCTGATGACGGGGAAGCCCGTGAAGCAGGTCCACGCCTCGTCGTACTTCAGAGCTGCGGCGGTGAACTCCGCGAACTCCGGGTCGAGTTGGATCGCCGACATGATCTCTCGGGCACGCTTCGCCACCTGCTCGGGGGCGGGGCGGGAAACGGTTGCGCTCACTCTGCACTCTCCTTGTTGGTTGCGTGCACGTGCTGACCTTGCTGACCGCTCCACCTGCTTTCGGCCTTCCAGCTCTGAACCGGTGGGGCGGAGTCTTTGACCCATTACGCTCGAACCTCAGCGGGTCGGCCCGGGGTCTATCTCACCTCGGGGCGGCCCGTCTGCCGTGGTTGATCAGAATCGGCGACGGGCGTGGGTGGTTCCCCACATCACCAGGCCACGGGCCAGGCTTTCGGTTACGTGTGCATCGTGTTTTGCCTGATCGGCGTCCAGGGTGAGCGGCGCAGCCACGAGCGCGACGCGGCACAGTTCCCCGCGCTCGACCAGGGCCAACCAGTCCTCCGACGGAGCAGGGAGCGTCATCACGTACTGTTCATGGCCGTAGTCCAACGTGACCAGCCTGCGTCGCATCGTGATCCGTGCGCCGATGAAGGGGGGCGGCTGGTCGCCGGGGCCAAGGTGCAGCGACTCGGCGAGCCGGCGCATCCCGTCCTCGACGGTTTCCGGGGTTTCGTTCGGGCGGCGCGGTCCGGGGTGTGTGATGAGCAGTTGGGCGACGTCGTATCCCTCGGCGTGGTGGATGGCGGAAGCAACGGCCACGCTGGCGATGAAGCCCGGCCCCGGGGGTACGTCGAGGGCCGTCATGATGCCTTGACCTCTGCCCATACGATCTTTCCGAACTCGCGGCCGGACACGCCCCATTCCGCGATGGCGTCGACGATGAACAGCCCTCGGCCTCGCTGGCGGTCATCGGACTCCGGCTTGAAACGCGGGCGGCGTCGGCGGGTGTCGTGTACTTCGACGCGCAGCAGTTCCGGGGAGAAGGTGAACACGATGAGGAGCGAGTCCCCCGGCTCGGTGCCGTACCGGACCGAGTTGGTGACGAGTTCCGAGACGACGAGGACGAAGTCGCCGGCCGCTTCAGGGGGGACATGGTCGGGGAGAGCCGACTTGGCGAAGTCCCGGGCAGCGCTGGGGGCCCTTTCGTTGGCCAGCAAGATGCGCTCCCAGACAGGGTCCGTCGATGCGAGGGTCGTCATGTCGCCTTCCCCTTCAGCTACTTGTGGTGCACTGAACTGAACCTCGCGCCATGCTTGGTGAGCCAGGGGTGACCCGTGATGTGCATACACGTATGCGCGGGCTGCATAGCAGGTCGTTCCCGGGTAGAAGTGGAGCGTACGAACGGCGTTGAGGGGGACTCGTGAGTTGGACATCGGCCGCTCTTCGAGCTGCGGCCCAAGCAGGTGACTACGGGCGGGTGATCCAACTCGCAAGACGTGATGCACGGCTGTCCCAAAAGGAGATGGGTGAAGCCTGCGGGGTAAGTCAGTCGGCTATCTCGCGACTTGAAAAAAAGGGCGTCGGCGGCACGTACGACGCAAAAACTCTGGCGCGGGCCGCATCCCACTTGCAGATTCCTCCGCATTTGGTCGGCCTCGCCGATCATGCAGCGGCGTTAGCTGCGAACGCGGATATAGGTGGATCAGTGGAACGACGTAACTTCTTTGGCGGAGTTGCTGCGGTCGCTGTTGCCCCGGTGGTTGCGAATTTCCCTGCGGCTTCGGCGGGACATACTGCGAGCGACGGCGGATCAGCCGCCACGCTGCGTATGGTGACGGGTGGTTACCGGCGGCTCGATGGAACGACTCCGTCACGTCAGTTGGTTAAGCCTGTGCTTGAACATCTTCAACTGACACAGGCACTTGCTCAATCAGTGGAAGAGCACGATCAGCGAAACAGACTTGCTGCCGTTGGTAGCGAAGTGGCAAGTCTGGCTGGTTGGATCTCCTGGGACATGGGGGACTACGGGTCTGCTCGCACCTGGTACGGCTCGGCGGTCAAGTCGGCTCGTAGAGCAGGTAATCCGTTGTTGGCCGCTTATCAGTTGGGAAGCCTTGCCCAGTTCGAGGCTCATGCCGGTAATGCCTCGGAAGGCATGTTGTTGGTGCGGGCGGCTCGTAAAGCGCTGGGGGAGCGACCGCTTGTGATCGCTGAAGCCTGGTTGACGTCGATCGAGGCGCTGTGTCATGCGGCGGCGGGTGACGCACCAGAGGCTGACGTGGCGCTGAAGGAGGCTGCTCGACTCGCCGGTCGGGTCGTCGGCGAATCGACGCCGTGGCCCTGGGTGTTCACCTTCAACGAGTCCAAGGTCGCCGCAACACGTGTCGCATGCGGGGCGAAACTTGGCCGTGCCGATTGGATCAGCGGGGCGCAGGACTCTGTGGCTGCGGTTCTCTCCTCCGGGCACGACAAGCAGCGAGCCTTGCTGATTCTTGACGTGGCATCCGGGCATCTTGCCTCAGGGCGTATTGACGGGGCATTCGCTCTAGCCACAGGAGCGCTGGAAACCGGGGTCAAGTACCGGTCGGGGCGCATCGTGGAACGGGCGCGAAGTCTGCGGAGGTCCTACTCGCCGCGCTTGCTACCGCGTGTGGTGAGGGAGTTCGACGACCGGCTGTACGAAGTTTTCCTGTAGAGAGGGCTGAAAATGCGGGTGGGAATCACGGGGCATCGTGGACTCGGTAAGCAGACCGAAGAGATGGTAAAGACGACTCTACGTCGAGAACTTGAGGCGTTCGAACCGACGGAACTCTGTCTCGTCTCATGTATTGCGGATGGTCCTGACGCTTGGGCGGCTGAGGCGGCGCTCGATTTCGGAGGGCGTATCGAGGTGGTGATTCCCGCTGTGCAGTATCGTCAAGGGCTTCCTGAAGAGCATCACGCGACCTACGATCGACTGCTTGCCGCGGCGGCGGAAGTGCATGAAACAGGAATAGTCGAGTCCACCGAGCGGGCTCACATGGCAGGGAGTGAAATCCTTGTCGGCTTGGTCGATCGGCTCATCGCAGTTTGGGACGGTCAGCCTGCCCGCGGGTACGGGGGAACCGGTGACGTCGTCGCATACGCCCGAAGCATGGGCGTTCCCGTGACCGTGGTGTGGCCAGACGGCGCGTCACGCGACTGACACCGAACTGACACAAGGTCATGGCGAGGCCGATCACGCTGACCTGGGCGACGCCCAGGCTCACCGGGCAGGTCAAGTCGCCGTGTGCGGTCGAGGCGGTTTACTGACTGGTGAGTCCAACTCACAGAAAAAGTTGCCGAGTTCGCTGAGATTTGCTTCAACTCCGCGATCTCAGTGCTACGGTGCTCCTCAGCCACAACAAAAAGTGGCCCCACCAGGACTCAGAGTGCTAGCAACACTCTGCTGATGGGGCCCGACGACAACATCTGTCTAAGGAAAGTGTCGCCGTGCGTAAGCCTATCGCGCATGCCATTTTGGCATCCCTGTGCACCCTGATCGCCCTTCTTCTGCCCGCCTCGGGCAGGCGCCGTAAGTGCTGTGTTCAGCGCGCTGCGGCCCCCGAACCTCAGCCTGTCATCCCCGAAAGCCCCTGGTCGCGGCCCTGGACCTCGCCGTCCAAGGAGGAAGCTGCCGAGATTTTCCGGCGGCAAGCCGTGGCGCGGGTGTGGGCCGAGGCCGCTGAGGTCGAGCTTCAGCGGGAGCGGCGGCGGGCTGCGGCGTACGCGGCTGCGGGGCTGGAGTATCCGTACACCTATGAGGGCGCCCCGTTCGGGGCGGAAGCGTTTGCCAATGTGATGCCGGAGAGTGCTTGAGGGGGTGCCGGTCCTTCCTAGTGACATACCGAGCGGTATGTGCGCAGAATCGGCCTCGAACAGTTCCGTCGCAGGCAATGTCGCCCGGGAGGACGCCGTGCAGAGCACGATGCAGGACGTACCGCTGCTGATTTCGAGGATCCTGACCCACGGGGCCGCGATCCATGGGTCCTCGCAGGTGACGACCTGGACGGGTGAGGCGGAGCCGCAGCGGCGGAGTTACGCCGAAGTGGCGCGCAGGGCGGCCCAGTTGGCGCATGCGCTGCGCGATGAACTGGGAGTGACCGGCGATGAGCGTATAGCCACTTTGATGTGGAACAACGCCGAGCATGTCGAGGCGTACTTCGCCGTTCCCTCCATGGGTGCCGTCCTGCACACCCTCAACCTCCGGCTCCCTCCTGAGCAGTTGGTGTGGGTCGCCAACCACGCCCAGGACAAGGTCGTCATCGCCAACGGCTCCCTGCTGCCGCTGCTCGTTCCGCTGTTGCCGCACCTCAGGACCGTTGAGCACGTGGTGATTTCGGGGCCCGGGGACCGGTCCGGGCTCGAGGGCGCGGCCGTACAGGTGCACGACTACGAGGAGTTGATCGCCGGGCGGCCGACCGCGTACGACTGGCCCGAGCTGGACGAGCGCAGTGCCGCGTCGATGTGCTACACGTCCGGAACTACCGGTGACCCCAAGGGAGTTGTCTACAGTCACCGGTCCATCTACCTGCACTCCATGCAGGTCAACATGGCGCAGTCGATGGGGCTCACGGACGAGGACCTCTCGCTGATCGTCGTGCCCCAATTCCATGTAAATGCTTGGGGGTTGCCTCACGCGACCTTCATGACCGGCGTCAACATGCTGATGCCGGACCGGTTCCTCCAGCCCGGGCCGCTCGCGGAGATGATCGAGTCCGAGAAGCCGTCGCACGCCGCCGCCGTGCCGACGATCTGGCAGGGCCTGCTCGCCGAGCTCAAGGCCCGGCCGCGCGAGGTGTCCAGCCTTCAGCAGGTCACCATCGGGGGGTCCGCCTGTCCGCCCGCGCTCATGACCGCGTTCGACGAGCTCGGGATGCGGGTCTGCCACGCGTGGGGGATGACCGAGACGTCCCCGCTCGGCACGATCGCCCGGCCGCCCGCCCATGTCATCGGTACGGACGAGGAGTTCGCGTACCGGGTCACGCAGGGGCGGTTCCCCGCCGGGGTCGAGGCGCGCCTGACCGGTCCCGGGGGTGAGCGGGTGGCGTGGGACGGGGTCTCCGCCGGTGAGCTCGAAGTCCGCGGGCCCTGGATCGCCGGGGCGTACTACAACGGGCCCGACGCCGAACTCCTGCGGCCCGAGGACCGGTTCAGTGCGGACGGGTGGCTCAAGACGGGTGATGTGGGGACCATCTCTCCCGACGGGTACCTCACGCTCACCGACCGGGCGAAGGACGTCATCAAGTCCGGGGGTGAGTGGATCTCGTCCGTGGATCTGGAGAACGCGCTGATGGGGCACCCCGCTGTCGCCGAGGCCGCGGTTGTCGCCGTGCCGGATGCGAAGTGGGGGGAACGGCCCCTCGCCACCGTCGTGTTGAAGGAGGGGGCCGCCGCTGACTTCGCCGAGCTGCGGGCCTTCCTCGCGGACGAGGGGGGTGTTGCCAAGTGGCAGCTGCCCGAGCGGTGGACCGTGATCGAGGCGGTACCCAAGACCAGCGTCGGCAAGTTCGACAAGAAGGTGTTGCGGCGGCAGTACGCGGAGGGGGAGCTGGAGGTCACGGAGATCTGACGGGGGTGGGGCCGGGGGTGTCTGCACACGCCGGTGCGGCGCCCCCTCGTCTCCCTCGTCTCCCTCGCCTAATTCGACGTCCGGTTCGTTCGGTCTCGTGGCAAGATCGCGGGATGCTACGACTTACCGACTTCATCATCGACTGTCCGGACACGATGAAGCTGGCCGCCTTCTACTCCGAGGTCACCGGGGTTCCGGTCAAGGAGGACAGCAACGAGCACTGGGCCGGGATCCGGTTCGGTGCGATCGAGCTGGCCTTCATTCAGGTGGAGGACTACCGCGCCCCGCAGTGGCCCGACAGCGCGCACCCCAAGCAGTTCCATCTCGACTTCGAGGTGGACGACATCGAGGCGGAGCAGCGCCGGATCGTGGACCTCGGCGCGAGCCTTCAGCGGGACTGCACGGACGCGGAGGGCTACGGCTTCCGCGTCTACACGGACCCCATCGGCCACCCGTTCTGCCTGTGCCGCAACAGGGGCGTGACCTGGACGGACGAGGGGCCGGTCTGGCCCGAGCGAGGCTAGTGGACCGGGCGCGGGTTCGGGTGCGGCTGGGTGGGTGGCTGAGGTAGGGGCGTTGTAGCTCGCCCGCGCTTGCGGGGTGCCGCTGCGCCCACCCGTGCCGCCCCTAGCGGCACGACTGCCCGCAGCTACGGCAAGGGGGTGGGGCGGGTGCAGGTTGAGGGTGGTGCGGTGTGGCTCGTCGCGGTTGCGGCGGCTGGATGGGCGTTGGTTGTTGTGGGTGTGCCGGTCGCCTGCCGGTCCGGGTGATTTTTTGAGTCTCCCGCATCCGGAGCGGCAGGCGAACGGGGTGGTTCGTCAGCAGTCCCGGAGTTCTGGGGACTGGTTCAGGAGTTGGCCGCGGATTGAGGTGAAGCGGGCCAGGCGGTCGTCTGATGAGGGGTCTAGGGGGAAGACCGCGACCCTGTGGCAGTTCTGGAAGGCCAGCCGTACCCCGAAGTGCCGTTGCAGCGCGCCGCGTATCGCGTCACTGGCAAGCGCGCGGAGCAGTTGTCCGCGAGCCTGCTCGCTGGGCGGCGGCGTCTGGTTGTCGGCGAACTCTCCGCCGTCCACCTTCAGCTGGGCCACCAGCGAGCTGATCATCTCCCACGCGTAAGGCAGGGAGGTCCGGACGCAGTCGACGAATTCGGCTTCGTCGACCTCGCCTCGCTCGGCCTGTTCCAACAGTGCCGGTGAGACGTCGAGCGACATGGGTTCTCCTCTCGCACCCCGTTTTCGCAGGGGTTGCCGGACAGAAAAAAGGAGAGCCCGCCGTGCTGGTTCTCCCGCAACACTCTGAGTGCACGCACGGCGACCTCCCCGTCACACCGTAGGCAACCGGTGAGGGCCGCACCAGGAGAATGGCCACTTCGGGGCCCCGGGACGGGGGGACAATCAGCCAGCGCGCGAATGACCGGAATCCCGCGGGATTCGGGAGGAACCGGTGACGCCTGATCGGTCCTGGGGCCGTGCGTGATCGGACGTGTTCGTGTTCCGGCCCGCTTGTGACGGGCGATTCACACCGCCGCCCCTGTGTCGAGTAGCGTTGCTGCCCATGCGTCTCGTCATCGCCCGCTGCTCCGTCGACTACGCGGGCCGCCTCACCGCCCACCTGCCCTCCGCGCCCCGTCTGATCCTGGTCAAGGCCGACGGCAGCGTCTCGATCCACGCGGACGACCGGGCGTACAAGCCGCTCAACTGGATGTCTCCGCCCTGTACGTTGAAGGAGGGGGCCGGGGACGAGGCGGGTGTCTGGACGGTCGTCAACAAGGCGGGCGAGAAGCTCATCATCACGATGGAGGAGGTCCTCCACGACTCGTCCCACGAACTCGGGGTCGACCCCGGGCTGATCAAGGACGGCGTGGAAGCGCACCTCCAGGAACTCCTCGCGGACCGGATCGAGACGTTGGGGGACGGGTACACGCTGATCCGGCGTGAGTACATGACCGCCATCGGGCCCGTCGACATCCTCTGCCGGGACGGGGAGGGGCAGACCGTCGCGATCGAGATCAAGCGGCGGGGGGAGATCGACGGGGTCGAGCAGCTCACCCGGTATCTCGAACTCCTCAACCGGGATCCCCATCTGGCGCCTGTGCGGGGGATCTTCGCGGCGCAGGAGATCAAGCCGCAGGCGCGGGTGCTTGCCACCGATCGGGGGATCGGGTGCCAGGTGCTGGACTACGACGCGCTGCGGGGCATCGAGGACGACAAGCTGCGGCTGTTCTGAGGCGGTTGGGGCGCCGGGCTCCTGGGGGGGCTCGGTGCCTGTCGCCCTGCGGGCGCGCCGGGTGTGGTGGG
>NZ_LIRL01000660.1 GCF_001419795.1 Streptomyces niveiscabiei | reverse complement strand
CGGCGCGTGCGCCGAGTCGGGATGCGGGGTGGCCGGCAAGTCGGGGTGCTGGGCGTGCCGTTGGGGGTTCCGCTGGGGGTTCTGCTCCCCGTGCCGCTCGCCCTCTCGCCCGAACACCCCAGCCCTGTCGGCCGCATGCGCGCGCAGCCGATGCGGCGGCCCGAACAACAGCGCGTCCCCCACCGCCCGTTTGAAGTACAGCTGCGCGTCGTGCTCCCACGTGAACCCGATCCCGCCGTGCAGTTGGATCCCCTCACCGGCGGCGAGCCGCAGCGTGTCCAGCGCCTGCGCGAGCGCTATCCCCCCGACGGCCTGTCCGTCACCGGCCCAGGCGGCGTAGTAAGCGGCCGAACGGGCGGCCTGCACCTGCACATACACATCCGCGAGCCGATGCTGAACGGCCTGGAACGACCCGATCGCCCGCCCGAACTGCTCGCGCTGCTTGACGTGTTCGACGGTCATCTCCAGTACGCGCCCGGCGGCGCCGACGGCTTCGCAGGCGAGGTGGGCGGCGAACACGGACCCGGTCGAGGCGAGCACGGGCAGTACGTCGACGTCGCCGCCGTCGTCAACACTGCCGCTCTCCCCGAGCAACTCGGCGGGAACGTCCCTCAGTTGGACGCGCCCAAGTGGCCGGGTGGCGTCAAGTGCGGTATGCCGCACCCGAGTCACCCCGACGGCATCGCCGCGTACGACGAACAGCCGCACCCGCGACCGGGCGAACCCCCCGCAGTGCGCGGCGACGACCAGCACTCCGGCGCTGTGCCCGTCGAGGACGCGCACGACCTCGCCGTAGAGCCGCCAGCCGTGGTGACCGCCGCGCGCCTGTACGCCACCGGAGCGCCCCCCACCGGCCCAGTCACCGTCGTTCGAGCAGGTCAGGGCAAGGGCCTCGACGGGTGCGGCGAGCGTGGCGGTGAGGTCCCCGGCGGCGATGCGAGGCAGCAGAGCGGCCCGCTGCCCGGCACTGCCGAGAGCCGCGATCAGCGGTACGGCGAGTACGGAGGTGGCAAGCAGCGGCGACGGCGCGAGGGTGCGCCCCAACTCCTCACCGGCGAGCGCGAGTTCGAGCGAGCCGCAGCCCACCCCGCCGTACGCCTCCGGCAACGCGAGCCCGGGAAGCCCGAGTTGCCCGGCGAGCGCGCTCCACAGGGCGGGGTCGTATCCGGCGGGCGTCTCCACCGCGGCTCTCAGCTCGGCGGAGCCGCAGCGCTTGCCGAGGAGCTCGCGCAGGGTGCGCTGGATCTCGTGCTGTTCGGCAGTGAGGCCGGCGTCCATGTGTCCCCCAGGGCTCGGCAACTGACGCTCCGTCATATCAAAGCGCCGACACATATAGAAGAGAGCTGATCTGATGTACCGTCAGATCTCATGACGCGCAAGGTAGCTGTGGTGGGCGCCGCCCTCTCCGACTGCGGTCGCCTCGACGACACGACCCCGTACGCCCTGCACGCCCAGGCGGCCCGCCGCGCCCTGGCGGACGCCGGCCTGGACCGGGCCCTGATCGACGGCTTCGCCTCGGCGGGCCTGGGCACGCTCGCGCCGGTCGAGGTCGCCGACTACCTGGGCCTGCGCCCGACGTGGGTCGACTCCACGTCCGTGGGCGGCTCGACGTGGGAGGTCATGGCGTCCCACGCCGCCGACGCGATAGCCGCCGGTCACGCCAACGTCGTCCTGCTGGCGTACGGTTCGACGGCTCGGGCGGACATCCGGGCGGGCCGCCGCACCGGCACCCTGTCCTTCGGCAGCCGGGGCCCGGCCCAGTTCGAAGTCCCGTACGGGCACACACTGATCGCGAAGTACGCGATGGCCGCACGCCGCCACATGATCGAATTCGGCACGACGATCGAGCAGTTGGCGTCGGTGGCGGTGCAGGCGAGGACGAACGCGGCGCTGAACCCCGAGGCGATGTTCCGCACGCCGATCACCGAAGCGGACGTCCTGGACGGCGAGTTGATCGCGGACCCGTTCACGAAGCTGCACTGCTGCATCCGTTCGGACGGGGGCGCGGCGATCTTGCTGGCGGCCGAGGAGTACGTCCAGGACTGCCGTTCGGCGCCCGTGTGGGTGCTGGGGAGCGGGGAGCACGTCTCGCACGCGAGCCTGTCGGAGTGGGCCGACTTCACGGTGTCCCCGGCTGCGGTGAGCGGCCGGATCGCCTTCGAGAGAGCCGGAGTCGGGCCTTCCGAGATGGACTTCGCCGAGATCTACGACGCGTTCACCTACATGACGCTGGTGACCCTCGAAGACCTCGGCTTCTGCGCGAAGGGCGAGGGCGGGGCGTTCGTGGAGAAGGGCCGACTCCTGGTCGAGGGCGGGGAGTTGCCGGTCAACACGGACGGGGGCGGCCTCTCGGCCCAACACCCCGGGATGCGGGGGCTGTTCCTGTTGGTCGAGGCGGTCCGCCAACTCCGCGGAGAGGCCGGGGCGAGGCAAGTCCGGTCCCGGGAGGGTGACTTGCCTCGGCTGGGGGTGGCGTCGGGGACGGGCGGGTGGTTCTGCTCGTCGGGAACGGTGGTGCTGGGGAGGTGAGGGCTACCGGACGGTGTCGCCGCGGGTGATGCCGGTCTCCTCGATGTCGGCCCTGATCTCCAGGAGGGTGACCCGGTCACCCCCTCAGGTACCCCTCTGCCCCCTCCCTCGGAAGGACCGCCCACATCTTCGTGCCGCCCGTGAAGGTGCTGCTCGCGCCGATGCCCCAGTCGCCGGTGCAGGCGCCGATGACGCGGTCGAGGAGGTCGAGGGCGGTGCAGCGGTGGGTCTCGCAGGCGGACTTGAGGCGGGTGTTGGTGTGCTGGGGGTGGTCGTCGAAGAGGGTGATGAAGAGGGCGTCCTGGCGGTAGCGGAGGGAGAGGTAGATGTCCTTGCCGGGGGTGAACCGGCAGGCGCAGGTGGTGAGTTCGCTGACGGTCTGGACGGCGGCGTCGGTCATCAGGGGGAGGGAGTGGATGTCGAGGACGGCGCGGGTGATGTTGCGGGCGACGGCGGGGGTCTGGAGGTCGGCGGGGAG
>NZ_LIRL01000066.1 GCF_001419795.1 Streptomyces niveiscabiei | reverse complement strand
CCACCCTGAAAACCCTCATTCTCTCCGGAAGCGCTGGTCACCAGAGTGGCCGGGACGGGTCTGGGGGAGTCAGCCGTCGGTCGGCGGCTTCCTCGTCCTTGAGGGCGGCGACCAGCTCGCCGAGCTTGTCGTTGCCGACGGCCTGATGGGCACGGACCGCGTCCTTGATGGCGTCGCGGCTGATCCGTCCGGCGGTCCGGGCGGCGTCCCGCGCGATGGGAAGGAGGTCCTTCATCCAGTCGTCCTCGGGGTCACGGTCCTGGGGAGACTCGTCCCCGTCCGGGATGAGCGCCGGTGCGTCGTCGGAACTGGGGACGGCGTCTTGTTCTGCTGACGGTTCCTGGTCGGCCGCGCCGGTCGAATCCGTTGGGGCGGCGGGCGGTGTCTGTCCGTCCGGGACGGGAGGTTCCTGCGGTTCGGATTCCGGCTGTGCTTCGTGTTCTCGGGGTGTGGAGGGAGCCGTCTCCTGGTCGGCCGGATGACTCGTCACCGCAGGTCCAGCGCTGGACGGCAGCGTCCTGTCTCGGTCCGCCCGCTCGTGGACGGGAGGCGCAACGGGCGGGATCACGGAGCGTTCCCCGGCGTCCTGGCCGCGCAGACGTCCCGCCGTTTCCGGGACGCCGAACTCCACCTTCACGCAGTTGCGGACCGGTCCCGGACGGCGTTCCACCCGGTCCGGGACGGACGACTCCGCCGTCCGCGCCATGATGATGTAGAGGTGGACGGACCCGGCGAGCGCGAGCGGCGCGAGCATCGAGAGGACGGCGACGACGTTGTCCTCGAGGTGTAGCGGGGACGGGCCGGTCTGCGGGGTGCGGTTGAGGGTGATCGCGTGCAGCGCGTTGGCCCACAGGCTCGATCCGGTGGCCGCGAGGAAGAGCACCCACGTGTACAGGCGGGCGCCGAATCCGCTGTTGCGCAGGAGCACGAGGGCGCGGACGCCGTACGCGATGAACCCGTCGATGAAGACCGGGAAGAGGTAGGAGAGCGTGGGCCGTGCGTGGATCGCGAGGGCGACCTGCCGGAGCGCGTCGTAGGAGAAGGCGAAGCCGGCCGCGCCGAGCAGGACGATCGCCGCGCGGTCCCAGGCGGACATAGTGCGCCCGCTGTTCGGGGTGTTCACGCCTGCTCCTTGAGGGTCGGCCACGCGGGGGTCCGGGCGAGCAGCCGGCCGAGGTGTTCGAGCGAGTCGACGTCGTCGAGGTGCTGGGCGGGGCACGTGCCGCACGAGCGCCGCAGCGCGAGCCGTTCGGTCTGCTTGCCGTCGCCGCTGTAGTGGAGTTCGAGGCGCTGCCCGGCGACGGTGCCCAGCGGCGCGATCGCCTGGAGCAGGTCGTCCGGGTGCAGGACGCCCAGGGCCTCCCACTTCAGCGTCACGGCCTCGTCACCGAGGAGTCGCCGGGCGTGCTTCGACGCCGCCGTGACCGCGCGCGTGCCCCAGGTGTGGAACGCCTGCGTCCGGGCCGCGGAGCGCAATTGCTCCGCCCTGACGAGCTTCGAGGCGGCGGCGAGCATGAGGGGGTGGGGCATGGGAGTGGTGGTCTTCCTGGGGTAGGTGGGGTGGTTCATGCCGCCCCTCGTGTCCGGCGCCGGTCGTCGCCGATCATCGGGACGAGGGTGGTGACCATCTCGGCGAGGCGGCTGGCGACCCGGTCGCCGACGAAGTCGGTGAGGTCGGGGCCGTCGGCGTCGCGGGCGGGGAGGTTGGAGGTGATGACGGTCGGGAGGCAGTGGTTGTAGCGGTGGTTGATCAGCCGGTAGGTGATCTCTTCCGTCCACTCGGACGTCTTCGACGTCCCGAAGTCGTCGAGGAACAGGTACTGCACCGTCGACAGCCGCCTGAGCTCCTGCTCCGAGGCCCCCATCACCGCGCTGGGACGCAGCCGGCCGTACATGTCGGCCGAGTTCACCGCCAGCACCTCGAACCGCTCGGGACCGCCGCTCGCGACGTGCCGCAGCGCGCCGTACGCCTGATGCGTCTTGCCCGTCCCGGTCAGGCCGGTGAGCAGCAGCGTTCCTGCCCGGGACGGGTCGTCGAGCGCGCGGTCCGCCCAGGCCCGCACCTCAAGGAGCGTCGCCCGTGCGTCGCGGAACCGGGGCGGGGTCGCCGCCTGCCAGCGGGTGAGTGCGTACTCGACCCGGGCGTCGTGGTGCCAGCGCGGGGTGCCCGGACCGGATTCGGCGGACGACGGGCGGACGTCGTCGGGAACCAGGGAGATCCCCTTCGCGGCGAGGATCTGCTCCATCCGGCGCACCGACCGCGCCTGGAAGGCGAGTTGAGGATCGGACACGTCAGAATCCGTTCTGGTAGGCGCTGGCCCTGGCGGGGTTGCGGTATGGCTTCCAGCCGCCGGACTCGCGCCGCAGGGGGACGACGTTGGGGGCCGGGACCTGGCTCGGGAGGTCGTCCCAGATGCGCAGCAGGTAGCGCGCGGACTGCGGGGGACGGCCGGGGTCCCAGCGGCGGGAGATGACCTCCACCAGCCGCTCGACCCCCCACCGCGCCGACAAGGCTGTTACCCGCGCCCACTCGTCCTCGGTGAGCCGCCAGCCGACGACCATCCCGGCGTTCGTGAGGGCCGCGACGAGGTCCTTGGCGTCGGACGGGACTCCGGGGGCATCGGCGTGCGCTCGCTTCGGTGCCGTACGAGAAGACAGCAAGCCAGCTTGCTGTTCTGAAGAGGTAGTACTCCCTACGGGAGTACTACCAGCACCGCGATGTGCGGAAGAAGCTTCCCTGCTACCTGGAAGGCACTTCGGGGTTTCTGGCTCGGACTTCCTGGTTTCGGCAGCCGTTTCCGAGAACTCACTTCCTGCTTCCCGCTCCCCCGATGCGCCGAGCAAGAGGGAGTAGCGGTTGGTGACGGCCCGGCCCGAACCCGGCGTGTAGCTCAGTTCCCCGAGCGCCGACAGTTCGGGGAGGCAGTTGGTGACCGCTCGCGCCGACAGCCGCGCGAGCTTGGCGATCTGCTCCAGGGACAGGGAGACCCACCCCTTGTCGTCCGCCTCACGGGCCAGGGCGAGCATCACGAGGAGCGATCCCCGCTTGGCCCGCGAGCGGCTCCACACCAGCTCTGTCATGACAGCGCTCACTGGTCACCGCCGCGCGCTGTGGCGACGTACCGCTCTTCTCGCAGCCCGAAGGAACGGTCGTCCTCCGGGACGTACCCGACGCGGTCGGGGTGCGGGGTGAAGTACAGGCGGCCCGTGGGTACGTGAAAGTCGTGGGGGAGCCGCCAGTCGAGGGCGTCGCCGAAGTGCTGCCGTATGAGCCGCGCGGCTTGGTCTGCGACGTCTTTAGGGAACAGGTGCATGAAAAAGTCCGCTCCGTAGAGGTGGACCATTCCTTGCCGCTCGGGGAAGACGCGTATCAATACGGCGTCCGGTGCCAAGGAGTGCAGAGCCAAGCTGAGTTTATTGGGCATGGGGAAGCTCTCGTGAGGAAGGATTCGATGAAGGGTGGCTATGCCGCTTCAGCAACGGAGGAACCGGCTGAGCGCTTCTTGTGATCGCGCACCAATTGCCACAGATACTTGATCGGAATCCCTAGACCTCGCGCGGCGAGATGAGCGTTGACTTCAGAGTTTTCAGCCACTTCTGCGATCACTGCTGTGCGTTCCGAGGAGTTGAGCAGGGTGGTAACACCCTGAAGTACTGCCGCGACTGCTCCGGGGTTGACGCGGGTTTTCCACAGGCTGAGGAGATCTTCGCGTTCCGGCGCCAGCAGACCGGCTCGGATGCCGTACCGGTCCTCGTGCCGCAGCGCGTCCACCAAGCAGCGTGCGGCGACCGAGAGAGGGCAGGCGGAGCACAGCGCGAGCGGCAGCCTCAGCGAGTCCGCGTGGGACTCCCGTATCTGGTCGGGGTCGCTCCAGGGGTGCTCCGACTCCGGGAAGAAGTCGTCTTCGAAGTCGAGTCCGGAGCAGAGAGCTTTCTCGGGCCAGTTCTTTCCCGGTGCTTCGCGGGCGGTTTCGAGCAGGGGTGTCCAGTCGCCTTGCCGAGCTGAATCGACGAGAGCGTTCATGGTGGTGTTCATTTCGTCTGTTTCCAGGTAGTCAGGTGCGGCGGCGGGAGCGTGCGGAAGGCCGTATGGCCAATAGGTCCGGACTCTCTTCCCGTGCCACGTGCTGATGCGGCTGGACGAAATGCATTTCGGATATGGATCGGAGGTCTTCCTCGGTGAACTGGACGAACTTTCCGAGCTTCCGGTGCGGAAGACTGGAAATCCGTTCACGCAGCCACTTTTCGGGGATGTTCAGGCGCTTGGCGGCTTCGTCGTACCCCAGGTGGAGCCGGGTTTCGGCGACGTCGTCGGTGCGGGCGAGCATCCGTACGACGGCCGCGAGTCCGTGGAGTGCGGCCAGCTCGGTGGTGTTCGCCGTCGTCATCGCGCGTCCCGTCCGCTCAGCACGGCCGTGCGCAGGTCGAAGCGCATGGGCTGGGCCGCCCAGCCGGCCTGAGGGAAAGACCTGATGAGCCAGCGGGCGATGGTGAGCGCCTTGGCGCGGGGGACGTGTACGGCCCGCTGTTCCTCGTCGACGGCGGTGAACCGCAGGTGCGGCCACGGCGTACGAGGGTCCTGGAGGCGTACGTCCACGGCGGCGACCCCGGGCAGCAGGGCCGACAACTGGCCGGCCAGCCGGTTCGCGATGGTGGGGTCGGGCGTCGAGATGCCCGACTTGCAGCCCATGGCAGGAGCCATGCGACACTCCTTCACGTGGTAGCCGTCCCGGTGGTGCCGTGCGAGGGACACGGGGCGGCCGTCTCGGTGACCTGGACCGTGCGAAGGCCAGGTCATTGCGTCCGGCGTCTGGGAGGTGCGAACTCCCGGACGCCGGTGTTGTTTTGGGAGGACAGCGCGATGTGCGCGTTGTCCGTTCCGGCTCCGTGGCCTGCGGGCGCACGCGAGTCGGGCGAGGTCGGGGTGTGCGAAACCCCGGTTTTTCGCTAAGCTGAAGCTATCCCAGTTTCCGAGGAATATCAACAAGCAGATGGTTCCTCTGCTTGGATAAAAAACGAGGTCCGATGGCTGCTCGACACTTCGACAGGGGTCGCGTGCGCGCGGTGCGGCGAGCTGCCGACATTCCGCAGAGCGCCGTGGCCGCCTCTGTCGGCGTCGCGGACTCGACCGTCGCAGGCTGGGAGACCGGGCTCACGGCCCCCGACCCCGAGAAGCTGCCGGCTCTCGCCCGCGCACTCGGCCGTCCCCTCGACGAACTCTTCCCGCGTACGGGACTGCCCGACCTCACGGACCTCCGCTGCGACGCCGGCCTCTTCCAGTACGAGACGCCCGCGATCATCGGGACGAAGAGCGCCGGGCCGGTGGCGGGAGCCGAGCGGGGAGAGCGGCGGCTCAAGGAGAAGTACGTCCAGGCCCTCGCCGCGCGGTACGGAGTGACCGTGGAGGAACTGCGGAAGGCGGAGGACCGCTCCATCGCCAAGGCGAACGGACAGGACCTTGAGGAGAGCGCGGAGGAGGGGGGCGACGCCTCCCCTCTCTTGGGGAGCGTTCCCGCAGAGCTGCCGGAAACCCTGGCCGAGAAGATCACCTATCTCGTCGAACGCCTCCCAACTCCCCTGTCAGACGCTGAAGTTGCGGCCGAAGGCAACAGCCGGACCGGCACCCGGGTTCTGACGGAGGAGTCGGTACGTCGGTTGCGTACCGGCGAGGTGACCGCCGCGTCGGAGGCCGTGCTCGGCGCGCTCGCCGAGGCGCTCGACACGACGCCGCTGATCTGGTCCGACGACGCCAACGTGCAGCGGATCATCGCGGGGACGTGGCTGCTGAAGAGCGAGTTCGCGGCGATCGCCGCGCGCGGTGGGGAGAAGGAAGGGCTCTCGGCGGATCTGCTGTCGTTCATCCGCAAGGAGGTCGAGCAGGCCCGCGCGGAGGCGAAGGCACAGCCCGACCATCCGTAACTGCCTTCTACAGACGCACGGTTACGTCTACGAGGCGGCGTTCCGCGTGCGCGGTGATGACGGCCTGCCACACCGTGTCGAGGTGCGGAGGAATCAGGTCCGGCCCGAGGTCGCGCGGGGCGCAGAAGCGGTACTCGCTCAGTTCCGATTCCTGAAGGGTGATCGCGGCCTGCTGCTCGGCGTTGAGGATGCCCCCGTCGTACACGTAGAGGACCTGGGCGCCGACGCCGGGGATGGTGATCCACGCGTGCACCAGGAGGCGGCCGATGGGCGGGGTGATCCCGAGTTCCTCACGGACCTCACGGACGGCGGCGTCGTACGGGGGTTCGTCCTGGTCGATGTCGACGGCGCCGCCGGGGAGGTTCCAGTACTTCTTGTAGGTCGGGTTGACGATCAGGACCTCGCCGTCGTGGTTGAAGAACACGGCGGCGGCGGAGGCGGTCAGAGTACTCATGGTCATCACCTTGCGGGCTCGGGGAGCGGAACGGGGGCGAAGTCGGTGCGGCGGTACGCGCGGGCGACCTGCATCAGCCAGGAGACCTCGGTGGTGAAGTCGTCGCCTGCGGTCCGGAAGGCGGTCGGTGCGCCGGCGGGGTGGCGGGCGGCGGGGAGCGCTGCCTTGAGCCAGTACGCTTCGGCCGCCGCTTCGGCGTCGGCGCCGCGGTGGCCCTGGGCCTCGGCGAAGCGGACGGCGCGTTCGTACAGGTCGGCGGGGGCGCGGCGGCGCAGTTCGTGCGTGGCGTCGCGGATCTCGGTGACGTAGCGGCCCAGACGGACCTGCGGGGTGGCGTCGTGGGACAGGACGTCGCGCAGGGTGCTGAGCGGGGCGGCGGCTCGGTGGCCGCGCAGGAGGGTGGCGGGCTGGTACAGGGCGATGCCGTCGACCGCGAGGGCCAGGTCGCGCCAGAGAGGGTGGAGCCTGACGACCGCCCGGGTGCTGTGGACGCGGGCGAGGAGGGCCCGGAGCGCGGGGACGATCGAGCCGAGGAGCCACAGCAGGAAGCCCGCGTACAGGACGGTGTCGGTGACGTGTTCCTGGTCGGCCAGGTCACGGGCGGGGAGCGGGTGGAAGGTCGCGGCGGTCAAGAACACGGTGCGCATGACGGCGTACACGACGATCAGGGTCATGCCCGCCGTCATCATCGTGAGGCCGGTGCGCAGGGACCAGTGGCTGGCCCGGCGTGCGGCGCGGCCCCACTGGTACGCGCAGACGAGCGCGGCGGCGACGACGTACGCGTAGAAGAGGTCCATGTAGAGCGCGAGGCCGCGGTCTCCCATGTGGCGGCCGATGAAGTACGGGCTGTCCTTCGCGGTCTTGGAGCGGTCGAGGACGAGGAAGAAGACCGCGGTCAGGCACACGACCGTCGCGAGCGAGGCGTACGCGGTGGCGCGCTGGACCAGCGCGGAGACCCTGATGTGGCGGGCGGAGGCGTCCTCCTCGGCGTACACGTCGCACACGTACATCAGCAGGACGCAGATCCCCGCGATAGCCAGGATGTGCTTCAGGAGGGTCGGCAGGTCGTTGACGCCGAGAGGGTCGATGGTGGTCCGGCCGAGGTCGGTGCGCAGCCACCAGGCCAGCGCGAAGGCTATGAAGGCGCCGGACAGAGAGCGGCTGCGGCGCCGGCCGCGCAGTGCTCCGGGCAGGCGGACGGCGGCCTGGAGAAGGAGCAGCGCGAGGATGAAGGTGGCGATCAGATCAGAGACGGACACGCGGTTTCCGGGGGGTGTGGGGGGTATGGGTGAGGTCTTCGGCGAGGTGGCGCACCGTGGGGTCGTCGATGTGGTCGGTGGCGTACGCCTCGTGGTGCAGGAGGTCGGCCAGCATCTCGGCCCGGCGCTCGGTGGGGGAGTCGTAGCGGTGGCGGGCCATCACCCGGCCTCTCGTCAGGAGGCGGTGCAGGGTGTGGGGCGGGAAGTCGGGGAGGAGACGGGCCAGCTCCTCGAAGTCGGCCTCGGAGGTGTCGTCGCACCAGATGTGGGCCAGCTCGTGGAGGATGATCCGCTGGCGGTGGAAGGACGTGGTGCCCTCCACGTGCAGGATCAGGTCCACCGGGACGTCGTCGAGCTGGAGCCGCAGGCCGCACACGTCGGTGTTGGCCAGCAGGTGGTCCGGTACCGGGACGAGCTTGATACGGCGGCCTCGGGCGGACTCGATCCCCGCGATCAGGCCGTCCAGGGTGAACGGCTTCGGGACCGGCATTCCGGCGAGCCGGGAGCGGCACTCCTCATGGAGTTCACGCCGGGCTGCTGCCGCCGCGCGGCGCCTGCGCACGGACTCGGCCGCCCGTCTCCACCACCGGCCGTCGGAGCGCGGTATCCGGCCCTTGGGACCGTCAGGACCGGGCGTGCTGAATTTCTCCATGGGTGCCTCAGAACGAGGAGATAAAGCCGCTGGGGGAACTTCTGCGGTATGCGCGTTTTTCGCGGATCATGGAGGACGGTATTCCTCTGAAGCCTGTGACGGTCGGAACGGAGCGCGACATGAAGATCCTTTTCGTGCGCGAGCCAAGCTGAACGGGCCGCAGGAGGAGATCCCTCGACGATGAAGAGACTACGGCCGAGGCCGGAACGGCACAGGATTCACAGCATCCGCTTATTCTGAAGAGGGGAACTGACAGTTCCCCTAGCCAGGTAGTTTCCGATTCAACTCTTTTCGGTGCGACCTCGGTGATGCTTCAACTCGCCTGAAATCAGGGGGCGGTGCGCTGTATCTCGACGGAGGTCGTTGATGTCGACCGCCGGAAATCTGTGACGCACACCCCATTTTTGGATGTTATATGAACGTTACGGAAGGTGGGAGGAAGCAGCAGCTCCTCATCACGCGCATCCTGCGCCAGGCCCGCGCCCGCCGCGACACGGCCGATGTACCGGGATTCAGCGCCCTGTTCGGCGTGAAGTTAACCCGCGGTATCACCCAGCAGCAGACGGCGAAGTTGGCGGGCGTCAGCCGACGCTGGTACGGCAACCTCGAAGCGGGACACCCGGGGAACTACAGCGACCCCTTCTTGTACGCCGTGCGCCATGTCCTCGACCTGGACGCCGATGAATGGGACATCGTCTACAACACCGTCCGAGGCCGGGCTCCGCACGTCACGCACTTCGGACCGCCGGTCCCCAAGCTGTCCCCGGCCCTCCTGTCCCTCGTCGAGCAGAGCCCGACGTGGGGGATCTACCTCAGCAACCACCGCTGGGACCTCCTCGCTTGCAACAAGAAGATCCAGGAGTACTTCCCCTGGATGGCGGACGGGGCCAACGTCGTGGAATGGGTCCTGACCTCTCCGGAGGCGCGCACCCAGCTCATCGACTGGCGGGAATCCTGGGCGCTCCCCTCGATGGCTGCACTTCGGGTCCACGCGGAGAAATGGCCGCAGGACGAACGGCTTCAGGAAATCATCGAGAAGGTGAGACTCGACCCGACCGCCCGCAGAATGTGGAACGACGCCGACCTACCGACCGTGACGTACCCGGTATCCAGCTCGCCCCGGCGCCTTCACCTGCCTCGGTATGGAGGAAAAGAGTTCACTGTGCGGATTCTTGTGCTGGAGCCTCTGGAGTTGCCGAACTGTCGACTGGTGGCGTTGACACCGGCGGAGTTGGTGCCTTCAGGGTGAGGCAGCCTTGGTTTTATGAGGTTGCTCTGGAGCCGCCGAAGCTGTTGATCTCGATCCAGTCCAACTGCGTCGGCATCTTGATGGCGCGTCTCGATGTCCGCAGGGAGAACGATTTGTACGGCATCACCTCCCTCCGGCGCCGAACCACCCCCGCTGGCGCGGGAAGAACGAGGAGTTCAGCCACCTGGAAGTCGTCTGGCACGAACCACCCCCGCTGGTGCGGGAAGAACTCGTCGACCAGGCGCCGGATGTTCTTGATGTGCGAACCACCCCCGCTGGCGCGGGAAGAACGCCGCCGGGCGAGGTGGTGACGGGGCGGGCGTCGAACCACCCCCGCTGGCGCGGGAAGGACAAAGGGCTCAAGGGGCTCGTCCAGGACGACTCCGAACCACCCCCGCTGGCGCGGGAAGAACACCGACAAGGGCGCCGAGCTGGACATCAGCGCCGAACCACCCCCGCTGGCGCGGGAAGAACTGGAGGCCCTTTGACTACGGCCCAGTTCTTCTCGAACCACCCCCGCTGGCGCGGGAAGAACGACGACAAGGGCGCCATCGTCGTCACCGCCGGCGAACCACCCCCGCTGGCGCGGGAAGAACCGCGTGCTGACCGCCGTGCCCTCGTAGTGGACCGAACCACCCCCGCTGGCGCGGGAAGAACGTACCCCGCGACCCGAACAGCGACGCCGACCGCGAACCACCCCCGCTGGCGCGGGAAGAACCGGACCCCCCGCACCTGCGACAACTGCGCCGGCGAACCACCCCCGCTGGCGCGGGAAGAACCCGTACGGCTTCGGCGCCGGGGGGACCTTCTTCGAACCACCCCCGCTGGCGCGGGAAGAACGTCGTGATCAGGTCGAACACGAACGGCCCGGACGAACCACCCCCGCTGGCGCGGGAAGAACGGGTGAGGGCCGGCCATGACGGCATCGCCCTGCGAACCACCCCCGCTGGCGCGGGAAGAACGTGAGTTCCTCCGCCGTAGTGTCCGCGCCGGCCGAACCACCCCCGCTGGCGCGGGAAGAACCCCCAGATGTTCGTGCACACCTCCCGCAGCATCGAACCACCCCCGCTGGCGCGGGAAGAACGTCAAGGCGACCCTCAAGGACGTCTACACGAACGAACCACCCCCGCTGGCGCGGGAAGAACTTGCCGCGCAGTTCCGTCAGGTCGTAGAGGACCGAACCACCCCCGCTGGCGCGGGAAGAACGTCCGCCGCACTCACCCCGGACAAGACCCTGTCGAACCACCCCCGCTGGCGCGGGAAGAACCACACGCTCCAGCGACTCGAACCCGTCGTGATCGAACCACCCCCGCTGGCGCGGGAAGAACACCCGCGCTGTGGGCTCGGGATTCGTCGGCTACGAACCACCCCCGCTGGCGCGGGAAGAACTCAACGAGCTGGCGGGGGGACGGCGTCAGCGGAGAACCACCCCCGCTGGCGCGGGAAGAACCACCGGCCGCCCAGCTTCACCTCGGGCCGGATCGAACCACCCCCGCTGGCGCGGGAAGAACGACCTGATGAGTGCGAGCTACCGCCTGAACACCGAACCACCCCCGCTGGCGCGGGAAGAACCTGTCCGGTCAACGGATCTGTAAGGAGACCGCCGAACCACCCCCGCTGGCGCGGGAAGAACTCTCGGGTCGGCGGGCGGTAGGCACACTCGGAAGAACCACCTCCGCTGGCGCGGGAAGAACGACTACGGCCACCAGGCCGTCGTGATCGACAGCGAACCACCCCCGCTGGCGCGGGAAGAACGGAACGGCGAAAGTCGCCCTCGGTGACACCTACGAACCACCCCCGCTGGCGCGGGAAGAACTGCGCGGCGATGGTCCGGGCGGCGGGACGGAGTGAACCACCCCCGCTGGCGCGGGAAGAACGTCCCCGTCCTCAAGGCGGGGGGCGACCTCACCGAACCACCCCCGCTGGCGCGGGAAGAACACCACAACGCCGTCACCACCGCGCGACTCGACCGAACCACCCCCGCTGGCGCAGGAAGAACGTCCACTGGCCAGAAGGTCCACGTCGGCCCGTCGAACCACCCCCGCTGGCGCGGGAAGAACTCCGCCGGACGCACCGGCACCCACGGCAGCATCGAACCACCCCCGCTGGCGCGGGAAGAACGTGTGGTTCGTCCGGCTCTGCTTCGCCTGCGCCGAACCACCCCCGCTGGCGCGGGAAGAACGCCCGTGTTGATCTTGCTCAAGTGGGCGGGAACGAACCACCCCCGCTGGCGCGGGAAGAACAATTCCCGCCTACTTCTCCGCCACCACAGCGTCGAACCACCCCCGCTGGCGCGGGAAGAACGGGTTCGCCGACCTCGACGCGCTCACCGGCGGCGAACCACCCCCGCTGGCGCGGGAAGAACGCGCGGGCCCGCTCGAACTCCTCCGCCCGGGCCGAACCACCCCCGCTGGCGCGGGAAGAACGCCTGGTCGCGGGTGACGGCCACCTCCAGGAGCGAACCACCCCCGCTGGCGCGGGAAGAACTCTTCGTCGGCCCATCTGCCGTGGATGTCTAACGAACCACCCCCGCTGGCGCGGGAAGAACCACACCCAGGGATGGCGATGCCCCCATACTGCCGAACCACCCCCGCTGGCGCGGGAAGAACGGATGTCCTGACGCCCACATCCCGCGTCAGGACGAACCACCCCCGCTGGCGCGGGAAGAACACACCGCGCTGCGCACCCTCGTCCAGCCCCAGCGAACCACCCCCGCTGGCGCGGGAAGAACGGCGTGCCCGGTACCGACTACAGCCAGATCAACGAACCACCCCCGCTGGCGCGGGAAGAACCGCAGTGCGCAGGGCCTCGCCTGTCTCACCGGCGAACCACCCCCGCTGGCGCGGGAAGAACACGCCGTATCCGATGACCGCGAAGTCCCCTGCCGAACCACCCCCGCTGGCGCGGGAAGAACCTGCCCGAGCCCGACCGGCTGAAGGACCTCAGCGAACCACCCCCGCTGGCGCGGGAAGAACCACACCCACGCCTCGCTGACCTCGATGTCGGCCGAACCACCCCCGCTGGCGCGGGAAGAACTCCCTCTCGCCGGGCCGTTTTGATCGAGAACACGAACCACCCCCGCTGGCGCGGGAAGAACTGGAGCTCGCCCTTCACGGCGCCCAGCGCGTCCGAACCACCCCCGCTGGCGCGGGAAGAACCACAATGGGCAGCGCCAGGGGGAGGCGTTCGCCGAACCACCCCCGCTGGCGCGGGAAGAACTACGGCCGCGAGCGCGCCGCCCAGCCCCCTCCAGAACCACCCCCGCTGGCGCGGGAAGAACACTTCCTGACCTGGGCTTCAGTAACCCCTTTGCCTTTTCTTTGCTTGATCTGTCGACACTCGGTCGTCCTTGTCGTCGATCCGGCCTGAATGCGGTGTGTGGGGTGTGGGTGTCAGTGGGCTGTGGTTGGGTCGTCGGTCGTCGGAGCAGTCGCGAGGGGGCAGGAGTTTAGCGTGATGGGGAAGGCGTTCGTGGAGGTGGATGAGTCGCTCTGGGGGAAGTCCCGGGGGTTGGATACGGCTTTCCCGGTGTATCCGTTGGTGCGGCATCTGCTGGACGCGGCGGCGATGGCGTTGTTCTTGTGGGACCGGT
>NZ_LIRL01000659.1 GCF_001419795.1 Streptomyces niveiscabiei | reverse complement strand
TCCGGGTGTGAGTAGTTGAGGTACAGGAAGTGCCGCTGAGATTGATCATGGTGGGTTACCACACCGGCTGAGGGCTCCGCAGGAGTTCGCCGAAGGTCCGCCGGGCTGGCGCTGTGGCTGGCTACGGTCCGGCCGTGCCGGTGGAGTTTTTATCTGACGAACAGGCGGAGGCGTACGGTGCCTTCGCCGAGGTGCCCACGCGTCCGGAGCTGGAGCGCTTCTTCTTCCTGGACGACGCGGACCGGGATCTGATCGCCCTGCGCCGGTCGGACGGGCACCGGCTGGGCATGGCGGTGCAGATCGGAACGGTCCGCTACATCGGCCGGTTCCTCGGGGACGATCCGCTCGCGGTGCCGTGGGAGGTCGTGGAGTACCTGGCCGGGCAGCTCGGCATCGAGGACACCTCCTCCGTGAAGCGGTACGCCGAGCGGCGCAGGACGCCGTACGAGCACGCGCGGGAGATCCAGGAGCGGTTCCAGTACCGCGACTTCAGTGACCGGGCGTGGGGGCGGGAGTTCCGCAGCTTCCTGTACGGGCGGGCGTGGACGCATGCCGAGGGGCCGGTGGCGCTGTTCAACCACGCGGTGACGTGGCTGCGCCGGCACCGGGTGCTGCTGCCGGGTGTCTCGGTGCTGGCCCGGCAGGTGTCGGAGGCCCGTACGGCGTCCGAGCGGCGCCTGTATCAGGCGGTGGCGCGGGCCGCGCACCGCGTGGACCCGCAGCTCGCGCCGGCGCTGAGGACGCTGCTGGTGGTGCCGGACGGCAGGCGGGTCTCGGAGCTGGAGCGGCTGCGTACGCCGCCGGTGAAGTCGACGGGCACCGCGATGGTGCGGGCGCTGGAGCGGGTCGAGGAGATCTCCGCGTTCGGCCTGGGCCGGGTGAACCTGGCGTCGGTGCCGGTGAACCGGCTGAACACGCTGGCCCGGTACGGGCAGCTGAGCAAGGCGCAGACGATCGAGCGGGCGCCGGAGCCGCGGCAGACCGCCCTGCTGACGGCGGTGGTGCGCCAGCTGGAGGCGCAGGCCGTCGACGACGCGCTCGACCTGTTCGCGGTGCTGATGGCGAACCGGCTGATCAGCCCGGCCCGGCGGGCGTCGGAGAGGGACCGCCTGGCGATGCTGCCGCAGCTGGAGAAGGCGGCCCGCATCCTGGCGAAGGCGTCGAAGATCCTGACGGAGGAGCTGGACCTGGTCGCCGAGGCCGGGACGGACCTGGACGTGGGCGCGCTGTGGGCGGCGGTGGAGGAGGCCGTGCCGCGTACGGCGGTCGCCGGGGCGGTCGCGACGGTGGAGGCCCTGGTGCCGGAGGACGACGGGTCGGCCGAGGCGGCGATGCGCGAGAAGCTGGCCCTGCGCTACAACACCGTGCGCCCGTTCCTGTCCCTGCTCGGCGAGTCCGACGCGCTCGGCGCGGCCCCGGCCGGGCGGCGCCTGCTCGCCGCGGTGCGCCGTCTGCCCGCGCTGTCCCGGCGGCGGGTGAAGGACCGGCCGCTGCTGCCCCGCGAGGTGGACGCCGAGCTGGTGCCGGCGATGTGGAAGCGGGCGGTGTTCTCCAATCCGAAGCTGCCGCAGGGCGCGGTCGACCGGGACGCGTACGTGGTGTGCGTGCTGGAGCAGTTGCACCGGGCGCTGAACAACCGCAACGTGTTCGCCTCCCCGTCGAACCGGTGGGCGGACCCGCGCGCCCGGCTGCTGGACGGTGCGCGGTGGGAGGCGATGAAGGCGGACGTGCTCGCGGGCCTGAGCCTGTCCGAGGACGCCGGCGAGCATCTGGCCCAGCTCACGCGTGTGCTGGATGCCGCGTGGCGGCAGATGGCCGACCGGCTCGCGGAGGCCGGGGACGAGGCGAAGGTGGAGATCGTCGTCCCCGACGGCGGCGGCCGGGCCAAGCTGTCGGTGGACAAGCTGGGTGCGGTCGGCGAGCCGGAGTCGCTGACCTGGCTGAAGCAGACCACGGAGGCGATGCTCCCCAGGATCGACCTGCCGGACCTCTTGTTCGAGGTCCACTCCTGGACCGGCTTCCTGGACGCCTTCAAGCACGTGTCCGACCGGCCCTCCCGCATGGAGGGGCTGCTCGTCTCCCTGGTGGCGCTGCTGGTCGCCGAGAGCTGCAACATCGGCCTGACCCCGGTCATCGACTCCACCAGCACCAACAAGGCGCTGACCCGCTCGCGGCTGTCCCACGTGGACCAGAACTACCTGCGCGCGGACACCATCGCCGCGGCGAACGCCGCCCTGATCACCGCGCAGTCCCGTATCGAGCTGGCGCAGATGTGGGGCGGCGGGCTGCTCGCATCCGTCGACGGGCTGCGCTTCGTGGTCCCCGTCAAGAGCATCAACACCGCTCCCTCGCCCAAATATTACGGATACAAACGGGGCCTGACCTGGCTAAACGCCGTCAATGACCAGGTCGCCGGAATCGGCGCGATGGTCGTGCGCGGCACCCCGCGCGACAGCCTGTTCACCCTGGACACCCTGCTGAACCTGGACGGCGGGGTGCGTCCGGAGATGGTCGCGACGGACAACGCCTCGTACTCGGACATGGCCTTCGGCCTGTACAAGATGCTCGGTTTCCGCTTCGCCCCGCGCTTCCGCGACCTTCAGGACCAGCGGTTCTGGCGGGCCGACCTCCCCGAGAGCGAGATGCCGGCCGCCGGGTACGGGCCGCTGGAGGCCATCGCCCGCAACAAGGTCAACCTGAAGCGGATCGCCACGCACTGGCCGGACATGCTCCGGGTCGCCGGATCGCTGATCACCAACCAGGTCCGCGCCTACGACCTGCTGCGGATGTTCGGCCGCGAGGGCCACCCCACCCCGCTCGGCGCCGCGTTCGCCGAGTACGGCCGGATCGACAAGACCATGCACCTGCTCGCCCTGGTCGACCCGGTCGACGACACCTACCGGCGGCTGATGAACCGGCAGCTCACCGTCCAGGAGTCCCGCCACCGCCTCGCCCGCGCGATCTGCCACGGCGGCCGGGGCCAGATCCGCCAGGCGTACCGCGACGGCCAGGAGGACCAGCTCGCCGCGCTCGGCCTGGTCCTCAACGCCGTGGTGCTGTGGAACACCCGTTACCTGGACGCCGTCGTCGCCCAACTCCGGGCGGAAGGCCACGAGATCAGGGACGAGGACATCGCCCGCCTGTCCCCGCTCAAGAACCGGCACATCAACTTCCTGGGCCGCTACCTGTTCAACATCAAGGCCAGCGGCCCCGGCCAGGGCCTGCGCCCCCTGCGGGACCCGGACGCGGTGGAGGACGACGAGGACGAGGAGTGACCGGCGCATCCGCAGTCTGGGAACCCCGTCGGCCGGGGAGGCGGTCACCGATTCCGGCACCCCGCTGAGACAGCCGGTCACTCGCCACCTGAAGCAGTGTCAACGGATGCCCATATGCCGCGTACGTTGAGTTCAGCACCTCAACGACCTGAAGAAGAATGAGTCAACTGTGACTGAAGACGAAGCACGGAAGCGACAGATCCACTACCCCCCGGTTCCGAACGGGATTGACTACCTCCGCGACGTCATTGACCGACTCGCCCGTTCGAGCGGCGAGCCGAGTGAGCGTGACCTCAAGTACGCAGTCCTTCACCTCCAGGCAGCCGCCGAAGTGCTCCTCAAGGCTCGTCTACGCGAAGAGCACTGGAGTCTGGTCATCTCCAAGGCTGAGAAGACAAATCTTAAGAAGTTCGAGAAGGGCGAGTTCGAGAGCACCACCAACACCGAAACCGTCCGCCGCCTTGTCGAAGTCGTCGGTCTCGACATCAGTGTCGACGACAAGAAGACTCTGCTCGACCTGGCAACCACTCGGAACCAGCTCCAGCACTGGGGCATCACCGAGGAGGCCAACGCTGTACTCACACGTGCTGCCGACGTGCTCGACTTCCTGATCCGCTTCCTGGACCAGCACCTCCTGCCTCACCTCGACGCCGATGATGAGGAGGCCGTCGCGGACGACCTGGAGGAGATTCGGACTGGATTGGTGCGCATTGAGAGCTACGTCGCCAGCCGCATGGAGCGACTCAAGGAGAGCGACCTCAAAGGACACGAGGGGCGCACAGTCCACTGTCCTGACTGCCAGCAGTTGGCCTTGATCGTTGACGGAGTTACGAACAGCTGTCGGTTCTGCCCCCGGGACTGGACGGACCCGCTAGAACTCGCCAGCGCGTACGACAACGCCTTCGGTTACTCCCCGGCCCCCGGAGACCCCTACGAGGAAACCCTCGTCGACTGCCCGGACTGCGAGACGCCGACGCTCGTCCTGGAAGCTGAGACTGTCGCAAGTGATGGCTCGCGCATTCCCCTTTGCTTCAACTGTGCGGAGGTGCAGAACGACCTATGGGAATGCATGCGGTGCGGACGGCTGTACAACCCTACCGACGAGGAAGCCGTCTGCTCCGACTGTTTTGCCGACCTTGGGTGAGCTTGGGCGGGCATGTTTCATAGGTGATCATGCCCTGCCTCATTCGATCTTGCCGTCGAGCCCTCCGAGCCGCCTGAGCACTGATCGATCCTTCAAGAAACGTTCGTTTTCTGAAGATCACCGTGAGGGGGTCCGGACACCCCCTCACGGCCTTCAAAAACCCCTTCAAAAACCTGGGTCATTCAAGAACTCCGGACTACCGTTTTCTGACATGATCCGGGGTCATGAATGACCTCCCGGCCCCGTCCGGCCATCCCGAACTCCTTGTCGCCGAGCCGCTGGTACGAACCGAGATCAAGATCGGGTACGCCCGGGTGTCGACCGGCGGGCAGAAGCTCGAACGGCAGATCGACGCCCTCACCGCCGCCGGGTGCCGCAAGATCTTCTCCGACAGGAAGTCCGGCAAGACCGACCTGCGCCCGGAGCTGAAGGCGTGCCACGCATTCCTCGACGCCGGCGACACCCTCGTAGTCCCCTCGCTCGACCGCTACGGCCGCAGCCTCCAGGACCTCATCAACATGGTCGCCGAACTCCGCACCCGCGAGATCGGGTTCACCTCGCTGCACGAGAGCCTCGACACCACCACCCCCGGCGGCCGTCTCGTCTTCCATGTCTTCGCCGCCCTCGCCGAGTTCATCCGCGAACTCATCGTCCAGGGCACCCGCGAGGGCCTGGCCGCCGCCCGCGCCCGCGGCCGGGTCGGCGGACGTCCCACCGTCGCCACCGAGGAAGTCATCAAGGCCGCCCGCGACCTGCTGCCTGACCCCGGCCGCTCGATCACCTCGATCGCCAAGCTCCTCGGCGTCTCCCCGGGCACCCTCTACAACCACATCCCCGACCTGCGCGAACTACGCGCCGTCCCCCGCCAGCTCGACGCCACGGAGCGGTGACCTGTGCCGATCCGACCGGAGAACCGCGACCGGTACCCCGCCGACTGGAAAGCGATCAGCCTCCGTATCCGCACGGTCCGTGCCGCCGGCCGGTGCGAGTGCGAGGGTGAATGCGGACGCGGCACGCACACCGGCCGCTGCCCCAACCTCAACGGACAGCCCGCATACGGCACCGGTTCCAAGGTCGTCCTGACCGTCGCGCACCTCGACCACACGCCGGAGAACTGCGACCCGGCCAACCTCAAGGCCATGTGCCAGGGCTGCCACCTGCACTACGACCAGGACCACCACGCCCGTACCCGGGCCGAAGCCCGCCGTACCGCGCTCGAAACCGGGGGTCCGGTAGGAACGGACCAGAGAACCGGTGTTGCTGTCAGAAGTCTTGACAGCGTGTGATCTCAGGTGTCGGCCCGAGTGCGTTGACGCGGTTCTCGTACTCGCGGCGGGCCTTGCGCTGCGCAGGGATCGCGCCGACGCCGTCGAGGACCTGGCAGCGGTCGAGGAGCTGGCGGTGGACTGCGGGCACGGCGGCGACGCGGAGGGTGTAGCCAGTCCCGCGTCGTACGGCCTGGCCGTGGTCGAGTGCGGCCTGCTCGGCGTCGTCCAGGTCGGCGTCGCGGAGGAAGTCGGCGACCTTCCCCGGCATGTCGAGGACGATCGACAGCTCCGGGGCCGGGGCGACTTCGTCGGTGACGTGCTCGGGCAGGAGGTCGGCGACGGCGGTACGGACGGCGCCACGGCTGACGCCGTGCGCGCGGGCCAGGGCGGCGATGGACTGGCCCTCCAGGTAGGCGGCGCGTACGTCGCCGATCGTCTCGCCCGCGAGGGCGGGGCGGCGTCCGCCCTTGTTTCCCTTCGCCTCGGCGGCCCGCAGTCCGTCGTACGTCAGCTCTCGTTGGAGGTCGCGCTGGAGTTCGCCGGCGGCGGCGAGGGTCTGCACCATGAACTTCACGGTGGACAGCAGCTCTCCGGTGCGCGGGTGCCGGGCGGTGAGGTCCATGCCGGAGAACGCGCCGTCGTGGATGCGCAGTGCTACCTGGTCGCGGTGCAGGACGTCGAGCACGTCGAGGATGTGCCCGGTGCCGCGCACGAGGCGGAACATCTCGGAGATGTGCACGGTGTCGCCCGGCCGCGCGTAGGTGAGCAGCTCGCCGAACTTCGGGCGCTCAAGTGGGTGGAGGCGGCTGGAGGTGCCCGGGTCTTCCTCGAAGACGACCGGGTCCTTGATCCCGGCCTCGGCCAGGACGAGGTTCTGGCGGTCGGTCGACTGCTGGTCGGTCGACACCCGCTTGTAGACGAGATTGGCCACGCTGTCCCTCGCTTCTGCCGCCTCATCGGACCTCGGGTGTCATCTAACCCTGTCGTCAACCGGCATCGGATCTCATTGGATCTGAGCCGTCGTCAGGCCCCGGAAAGTCCGGGTTCATTGGACGTCCGCCGCGCCTGTCGTCATTCGTTGGTTTGCCGACAGGTGAGAGCTGACCCGCGAGCCACCTGGGGAAGTCGGGGATCGGGGAGCTGCGGTGATGACGCACGAGCGTCCGTCGGCTGCACGGGCTGGGCCATGGGGCAGGCACTGCTGCAGAGCCTGGGTTCTCGCATATCGGTCCCGGGCCCGCGTCCATCGGAGATTCCGCGGCCCGGTGATGCACGAGCGGTTCTTGCGAGGGCGGTCGCGGGGTCGGCGGCGGGGTAGCAGGCTGCGTCCGATCCCGGCGGGCCCGAGGCGCCGGTCCCGTCTGCGGGGGGAGAGGGGAAGCCGCCCGGCGGGATCACCGTGTGGCGGACGACGTGCGGGGCCGGGGTGAACGGGGTCCGCCTCGTCCGGATCGTGTGTCAGCCGTCTGCTGGGCGGGTGTCTGCCGTCGGCCGTAGGTGATAGGTCTTCCAGCGGATGGGGACCTGCGCCCCGTGACCGCCGTCCACCTTGATGTGAGCTCCCGTCACGTAGTCGGCGAGGTCGGAGGCCAGCCAGAGGATGGCCCCGGCCACGTCGGAGGGCAGGCCCCAGCGGCCCAGTGGTACGTCGTGTTCGATGCCGGAGCGCAGTTGGGGGTCTGCCGTCAGCCGGCGGTTGATGTCGGTGTCGATCCAGCCGGGGCTGACGACGTTGACCCGTACGCCGTGCTCGGCCCACTCCTGGGCGAGGGCGAGGCTGAGGGCCACGACACCGGCTTTCGCGGCGCTGTAGGCGGACATCGCGGGCCAGGGGCGGTGGGCGGTGATGCTGGCGATGTTGATGACGGTGCCCCGGCGGCGGCGGACCATGTCGGTGCCGATGAGCTGGCACAGTCGGGCCACGGCGGTGAGGTTGAGGTCGAGGACGCGGCTCCAGCCCTCGGGACGGGTGTCGAGGAACGGCGCGTTGAAGATGGGGTGCCCGGCGTTGTTGACGAGCACGTCGAGCGCGGCGAACTCGGACCTCAGGGTGGTGATCGCGGTCTCGACGGCCGCCGGGTCGGTGACGTCGCAGGGCAGCACGAGGGCGCGTCGGCCGAGGTCCCGGATGCCCTGCGCGGTGTCTTCCAGGCGTTCCTCGCGCCGGGCGAGTACCGCGACGTCGGCTCCGGCCGCCGCGAGGGCGAGCGCGGTTGCGGCACCGATGCCGCTGGAGGCACCGGTGACCAGGGCGGTGCGGCCGGACAGGGAGAGTGCGCCGGGGGTGGATGCCTGCATGGCAGGGCTCCTGTCTTCCGGTTCGGCAACGGCTCGTCGTAGCCGCCGCTGCCTTGACCAGGGGGTCCGCGCCGGCCAGAGGCCCGCGGCGGCTTTCACCACCGCGACGTGGGCCAGTCATCGCCACGGCCTTCTTCGCGGATTGCTGGATGTCGTCGCAGAGTTCGGGATCACGGGGAAGGCCGCCCGCATGCCCTGTGATCACTCGGACGAGTGACCGCACGACAACTGTCGATCAAGGACGACGTCAAGGATCAAGCCCAGAACCGCCGAAGCGTGTGAGGACCCGGTCCGCCGAGCCCGCCAGTCACCGGTCCTGGGTTCGTCCCGGGACCGGGGACATCCCGTGCGCCCAGCCGACGTCTTTCGCCGGCCGGCCGCTCCCTCAGCTGGTGAAGATGACCTTGAGGGGCCAGGACGCCGATGCGCTGGTCCCCCCGGGGGCGGTCTGCTCCAGCATGCTGATCTCTTTACTCGCCTTGTGGTAGGACGCCAGCAATTCATCGACATCTTTCCTGTTGTCCTTGATGAGCTTGATGCACTCGGCGTCCTCGACCTCCGCGATTTCCTTCTCGACGTCCTTCTCGACGTCCTTCTCGACGTCCTTCTCGACGTCCTTCTCGACGTCCTCCTCGACGTCCTCCTCGACGTATGGATTGGAGGAGCCCTCCCCCAGGGGCTCGAATTCCGCGGCGTCCTTGAAGCAAGAGAGTGTGTCGGGATCGTCGTTCAAATGGTTGATGAACACCTGAATCCCAAGCCTCTCTAGCCGCCTCTGCTTCTTCAGGTCCTTCAGTCGCTTTTGCTTCTCCTCCCATGAGAGGCCCTGTTTGGCGGTGACGACGACGTGGTGGCTGACCCAGCGTGTCCCCTTCTCGATCACCACGCCGGGAGCCAGGTGGGCACATGGGTTGCCGTACGCCCCGCTCCCGCTGAAGGCCGCCTGTTCCGCCGCGGTGGAGTGCTTACCGGGATGGACCTCATCCGCCTGGCACACGTGCGAGACCTCGCGGGCACCGTGTGTGGTGATGTTGCAGGTATGAATCTTGACCGGCCCGAAGTCGCCCCGCTCATCGGGGACAGCTGTCACTCCGTCTTCCTCCAACGCCGTGGGGACGTGGAATCTGACCGTCTTGTACGTCGGGTCCTCACCGGGAGCCACGGGGCGGAAGCCGTGGCCCTTGACCTCGACATCGAAGCATGTGCGTTGCTTCGCCGTGACGGTGATCCCGCCTTGGGGTGAGAGCTTCTCCAGCGTGGGCTGCGGTGCAGATGTCTTCGAGGGCGACGCGTGGGCCGGCATCGCCAGGGCGGAGGCGAGGGCGACGAGCGAGGCCAGGCGGACAGTCGTGCGTCGTGAGCGGACGGCCACGGACTGGCTCCTTTCATGTGGAGGCAACGAGAAGATGTCCCTTTGTGTGCCCGTCCGCGTTACGGGCCCGCGTTGCCGGGTCTTCGAACCTGAGGGAGGTGCCGCTCATCGGCAGCATCCCCGCGCACCTCGGCGGAGCGTCGGACACTCTGGCCGGGCGGCCCGCGGCAAGGCCACCGGCGGATGCGTGCCGACAAGTGCTCCCTGACTTCGAAGGCCCGCATCACCTCTTCTGGGCGAGGCAGGAGGGCCGGCGGCGGCCGTGTCAGGCGCGCTCGACGGTGAAGTCGACGCTCTTGCCCCCCTCGTCCGCGACGTCCACCGAGCCGATCATCTTCGTCACCCGGGTGCCGCCGCCCCCGCACACGACGTCCGTGACGTACGCCTTGCCCGCGTACACCGGGAAGTCGATGAGGCCCTTGCCGGCGGCGTTGGCCCGCAGCGTGAAGGCGCCTACCGCACGACGGCCGACCGTGCTGTTCGGGGCGGTGATCGAAGACTCCATCACCACGCTGCCCGCACCCAGCGGAGTCACGGTGAAGACCCTGCTGTCAGCGGCCACTTCGACCGTGCCGGTGAACGCCGTGTCTACGGCGTCCCCGCCGACGTAGTCGGAGACCTGGCTGCCGCAGCCGTAGACGGGCTCGGCGTGGGCCGCCGGAGCGGTCATGGCCCCCAGGCCGGCGGCCAGGGAGAGAGCGAGAGCGGTAGCGGTGACAGCAGGACGCAAAGGTGTGCGCATGGGGGGTCCCATCACTTCGGGCCGCTCGAACGCGGCCGGCACGGACTCTTCTCGCAGCGCTTGTCCGGGCTAGGGCCCGGACACCACGTGCGCCACACGAGGAATTCAAGACGATCCGAACATGTGAACATCACATGACACATTGGGCGAACGGGTGAACCTGGCCTGCCGACGTCCGGCTACGCGCCCGCCCTCCTGCGGCACCTGCCCCGCCCGGCGAGGACGGTGCCCCGCAGGCAACACGCCCCGCACGGCAGATACGGCAGCTTCGCGCCTTTCAGTCCGGACGTTCCTCCTGGCCGTCCCCCAAGGGACCTCCCGTCCGGCCATACGGGCCAGAGTTGACCCCGGTGTCCACGGCCAGCTGTCCGCCTACCAGATGCGGTGATGATCCGGACCGGAATGGAAGATCGCCGAACAAGCGGTCGGAGAGGCTGGGAACGTCGCGCGCGAGCCACGTTAACGATCAAGGAGCGCGCGGTGCCCACCAACTTTCTCAGCGAGGACCAACGACGGCGCTTCGGCCGGTTCGCGGAAGAACCGGACGAGGGACAGCTCGCCGGTTCCTTCCTGCTCGACCAGACCGCCCGGCGCCGGGCGATGGCCGCCAAGGGCGCGCGGAACCGGATCGGCTGGGCGGTCCAGCTCGGGACTGTCCGGTATCTGGGGACGTTCCTGGACAACCCCGAGCAGGTGCCCGCCGTCGTCGTCGACCACGTCGCCGAGCAGCTGGGACTGGACCCCGCCGAGTTCGCCGGCTACGGCACCAAAGAGCACCGCTGGGACCACCAGGAGCAGATACGCGAGGGCTACGGGTACACGAAGTTCGAGTTCGACCAGTGGTTCGCGCTGGCCCGCTGGATGTACCAGAGAGCGTGGATCGGCTCCGAGCGCCCCACCCTGCTGTTCGACCTGGCCACCAAGCGGCTGGTCGACAAGAAGGTGGTGCTGCCCGGGGTGACCGTGCTGGAGCGGCTGGTCTCCGGCTCGCGCGAGCGCGCCGAGAAACGCCTGTGGGCGACGCTCGCCGCTGCCCCGACCGAGGAGCAGGCCGCCGGCTTGCAGGGCCTGGTCGTCGTCCCGGCGGGCAAGCGGCTCTCCGAGCTGGACCGGCTGCGGCGCTCACCCCGGGACATCACCGCGCGCGGGGTGGGCAAGGCGCTGGAACGGTACGAGGCGCTGAACGCCTTCGGCGGCACGGCGTGGGACCTGTCCGCGATCCCGCCGGGACGGCTCCAGGCCCTGGTGCGCTTCGCGCGGGCCGCCCGCGCACAGGCCGTCTCCGACCTCGCCGGGGACCGGCGCCTGGCCACTCTGGTGGCGTTCGCCGCGGTGATGCCGCAGATCGCCGCGGACGAGGCGATCGAGGTGTTCGACCTGGTGATGGGCGACCTGATCCGTTCCTCCAGCACCAAGATGACCAAGCAGCGGCTGCGGACCCTCAAGGACCTGGACGCCGCGGCGATCCTGCTGCGCCAGATGTGGATCGCGGTGTGCGGGACGGCCGCCGACCCCGAGGGCGACATCCGGGCGATGCTCGACACCATGGACGTCGGCCCGTTCCACGCCGCCGCGGACACGGTCAAGCTCCTCGCGCAGGAGCCCGACGACGGCGCCGAGCAGATGCTCGCCGCCCGCTACAACACCGTCGCCCGTTTCCTCCCCGACCTGCTCAAGACGTTCGAATTCGAGTCGAGTCCGGCCGGCGAGCCCGTGTTGGACGCGTTGGCCTTCGTCAAATCCCTCAAGGGACGGCGCCGCCCCATCCAGGCGTGGGAGGTCCCGGTGAAGTTCCTCACCTCTGCCTGGCGGCGCCTGGTCTTCCCGCCCCCGCCGATGCCCGTGGCCAGCGTCGAGAAGCGCGCCCTGATCGTCGCCTCCACCGAGGCCCTGCGCACCGCCCTGCACCGGCACGAGGTGTACGTGGAGGGCCTGCGCAAGTGGGGCAACCCCAACGCCCGGCTGCTGAACGACACCGCGTGGGAGGCGGCCCGCTCCCGCGTCTGCGAGGAACTCGACCTCGACGTGAAGCCGGACAAGATCCTGGCCGGGTGGACCGAACGTCTCGATGCGGCCCACCGCGAGTTCGCCAAGGGCCTGGCTGCCAATCCGGCGGTGCGGATCGAGCAGCAGGGCGGCCGGGACCGCATCATCCTCACCGGCCTGGACCGCCTGGACGAACCCGCCTCCCTGCACGAGCTCCACAAGGAAGTCGAGGCCCGCCTGCCCGCCGTCGACCTGCCCGAGATGGTGCTGGAGGTCGACTCCTGGGTGCCCTACCTCGGCGACTTCACCCACGTCTCCGAGGCCAACTCCCGCATGGACGACCTGGAACTGTCCGTGGCCGCAGTGCTCACCGCCGAGGCCACGAACGTCGGGGTCGAGCCGATCGTCCACGACGGCGTCGACGCGCTCAGCCGCAACCGGCTGTTCTGGGTCGAACAGAACTACCTGCGCGCCCAGACCCTCAGCCGGGCCAATGCCCGCCTCGTCGAGTACCACATGCGTCTGCCACTGGTGCAGGCGTGGGGCGGCGGTGAGCTGGCCTCCGCCGACGGCCTGCGCTTCGTCACCCCGATCCGCACCCTGAACTCCGGGCCGAACCCGAAGTACTTCGGCACCCGCCGGCGCGGAGTCACGTTCTACAACTTCCTGTCCGACCAGTTCAGCGGCCTGCACGGCATCCTGATCCCCGGCACCCAGCGCGATTCCTTCTACATCCTCGACGGCCTCCTGGAGCAGGAGACCGCCCTGCGCCCGGTCGAGATCACCTCGGACACGCACGGCTCCTCGGAAATCGTCTTCGGGTTGTTCCGGCTCCTGGGCTACCAGTTCTCCCCGCGGCTGGCCGACTCCGGCAGCGCGACCCTGTACCGGGCGGACGCGGACGCCGACTACGGGCCGCTCAACCCCCTGACCCGCGACAAGGTCAATCTCAAGCAGATCACCAGCCACTGGGACGACGTCCTGCGCGTGGCCGGCTCCCTGCACTCGGGCACCATCAAAGCCTCCGAGGTCCTGCGCGTCCTCGCCCCCGGAGGCAAGCCCACTCCCACGGGCAAGGCCATCATGGAGATCGGCCGCCTCGACCGCAGCGCCTACCTGTCCTCGTACTTCACCGACGAGCTGCTGCGGCGGCGCATCAACACCCAGCTCAACCGGCAGGAGTCCCGCCACAACCTTGCCCGGAAGATCTTCCACGGCCAGAAGGGCGAACTCAGGCAGTCCTACCGGGAGGGTCAGGAAGACCAGCTCGGGGCGCTGGGACTGATGCTCAACATCGTCATCCTGTGGAACACGGTTTACATGCAGAAGATCATCGCGGAGATGCGCGCCGAGGGCATCCACGTACGCGACGAGGACATCGCCCGCCTGTCCCCGCTGAAGTTCGCCCACATCAACTTCCACGGCCGCTACAGCTTCGCCCTACCCGCCGAAGTCCAAGGCGGCCAGCTCCGCTCTACCCGCAAGCCCGAGGGCGCCAGCACCACCCTCTAGGAAGGCCCGGCCGGCTCATCCGACGCCTGGGCGAGCCGGTAGCGGACCTTCTCATGCGACAAGCCCACCTGAGCGCCGATCTGCCGCAGCCCCCAGCCCTCCGCCTTCGCCACGGCCATCCCACTGTCCAGAGCCGCGTCCGTCACCTCGCCCAGCGCCTGCCGCAGCTGGACGACCAGTCGCAACCGGATCGCGGGCGCCAGATCTTCCAGACCGGCGCAGAACCGCGCCACGTCCGCTTTCAGGAAACCGATCGTCGGGTCATCGCTCACCCGCACACCCTGGCGGCCCGGATCAGCGGCTGTCAAAACTTCTGACAGCAACACCGGTTTCCTGGTCCGTTCCTACCCGGACCCCAAACCGGCGGGCAACTGACGTTCGAGCCGTAGGCGACCGCAGCAAGATCAATCTCAGCGGCACTTCCTGTACCTCAACTACTCACACCCGGACTCGTCCCTGGGGCTCGGTCGAGGCCAACTCCGCGAGGCGTTCGGCGACTTCGGTGACCTCGATGGGCTGGTCGCTTACCCCGGCGGGGAGCGGTAGTAGGGGGGCCTTGGCGAGCGTGCCCAACAACTGGGCCACGAGGTCGTGGAACTGGGTCGCCCGCAGGATCGTCCAGCCCATGCCCGACTCCTCCACCAGGCGTTCGACGGCGAGTTTGGCCCGGTAGTAGCCGAGCGGCACCCGGTCGACCCCCACGATCGAGATGAACACGAGATGGCTCACCCCGGCCTCGCGCGCGGCCCCGATGAGGTTGCGGGCGGCCTTCTCGTCACCCCCGCGGGGCGAAGTCGCGCAGTGGACGACCGTGTCGACGCCCGCCAGCGCTGTACGCAGAGCAGGGCCGCCGGCGGTCAGGTCGACGGCGTGGTCCGGCCCGCGACGGCTCAGTGCCCGGACCTCGTGGCCCCCTGCCCGGAGCCGTTCGACGACGGGCCGCCCCAGGGTTCCCGTCCCGCCGGTCACCAGAATCGTGGACATGGTTCAACTCCTTCGAGAGGGCGATCCATACCCAGCGTGCCGGACCGCTTCCTGTGAGCCACCCCACATACTTCACCCGTATGGACGACCGTCCGCCGTGGCACACTGACCGTGTACCTAAAGCAGCGCACTCCGGGGTCGGTGAAAGTCCGAACCGGCGGTTACAGTCCGCGACCCGATCGCTTCCAGTGATCGGTTGACCAGGTGGAATTCCTGGACCGACGGTTAAAGTCCGGATGGGAGGCAGTGCGCGGCGGGTTCACGCACCTCTGGTGCGCCGCCGTACGTGCGCTCGTCCGAGGACGAGTGCGTACGTGTGTCCGGCGTCCCCCTGTGTGCTTGTGCCCGTGTTCTCTGTCGTCTCTCGACAGGCCCCGGAGTCCGTGCCCGATCGTGGCAGGAGGACCCGGGAAGTGTTCACCGGAATCGTTGAAGAACTGGGTGAGGTCACCGCCGTCGAGACCCTCGGCGACGCGTCCCGGTTCAGGCTGCGCGGCCCTGTCGTCACCGACGGCGCGAAGCACGGCGACTCCATCGCCGTGAACGGGGTCTGTCTCACGGTCGTCGAGCACGAGGGCGACGAGTTCACCGCCGACGTGATGGCCGAGACCCTCGACCGCTCCAGCCTCGGCGCGCTGACCGTCGGCTCCCGCGTCAACCTGGAACGCCCGATGGCACTCGGCGCGCGGCTCGGCGGGCACATCGTGCAGGGCCACGTCGACGGCACCGGCGAGGTCCTGGCCCGTACGCCGTCCGAGAACTGGGAGATCGTCAAGATCTCGCTGCCCGCCGACATCTCGCGGTACGTCGTCGAGAAGGGCTCGATCACGGTCGACGGCATCAGCCTCACGGTCGTCGAAGCGGCCCCGGCCCACTTCACCGTCAGCCTGATCCCGACGACCCTCGACCTGACCACGCTCGGGCGCAAGCAGCCCGGCGAGCCGGTCAACCTCGAAGTGGACGTCGTCGCGAAGTACGTCGAGCGCCTGATGGGCGACCGGGTCCCGGGAGCGGCGGAGTGAACTGGCTGAACTCCGAGGCGTTCGTCCTGTTCGACCAGCACATCATCTGGTCGGACATGATCGGCAACATCCTCGGCCTCATCACCCTCGCGCTCGGCTGGCGCCGCTCGCTGGCGACCTGGTCGGTGCAGTTCCTCTCCGGGCTCGTCCTGTTCATCGCCTTCTACGGGCACCTCGCGGGCAGCGCGGGCAAGCAGGTCATCGTCATGGTGGTCGCGCTGTACGGCTGGTGGCAGTGGCGCCGCGACCGCACGCGCAGCGGGATCGTCCCCCGGTTCGCCACGTGGCAGGAGCGCGGCGTGATGATCGCCGCGGGCGCGGCGGGCACGGTCGCCGTCGCCCTCCTCTTCAAGGCGTACCCCAGCCTCTCCTGGGACCCCTGGCCGGACGCGTACATCTTCGTCGGCACGATCGTCGCCATGTACGCGCAGGCCAAGGCCATGGTCGAGTTCTGGATCGCCTGGCTCCTGGTCGACGCCGTCGGCGTCCCCCTCAACTTCGCCAACGGCTACGCCTTCTCCGGCTTCGTCTACGTCATCTACGGCGTCCTCGTCCTGTGGGGGATGCGCGACTGGTGGCTGCGCTCACGCCGGACCGCTCTGGAAGGAGTCCCCGCATGAGCACGGCAACCGTCCTCTACGACACCGACACCGACGACCTCACCCTCGACCCCGTCGCCCAGGCCGTCGCCGACATCGCGGCCGGCCGGCCCATCGTCGTCGTCGACGACGAGAACCGAGAGAACGAGGGCGACCTGGTCGTCGCCGCGGAGAAGATCACCCCCGAGATCGTCGCGTTCATGATGAGCGAGTGCCGGGGCCTGATCTGCGCCCCCATGGAGGGCCCCGACCTGGACCGCCTCGCCCTGCCCCAGATGGTCGCGGACAACACGGAGTCCATGACGACGGCCTTCACGGTGTCGGTCGACGCGTCCGCCGCGCACGGCGTCACCACCGGGATCTCGGCGGCGGACCGGGCGACGACGATCCGGCTGCTGGCGGAAGGATCGGGCGGGGTCCAGGGGAGTGGCCCGGTCCACGCCGACGACTTCGTCCGCCCCGGCCACGTCTTCCCGCTGCGCGCCCGCCCCGGTGGCGTACTCGTCCGCAACGGGCACACCGAGGCCGCCGTCGACCTCGCCCGCCTCGCGGGGCTGCGGCCGGCCGGGGCGATCGTCGAGATCGCCGGGGAGGACGGCCGGATGCTGCGGCTGCCCGAGCTGATCCCGTTCGCCCGCAAGCACGGCCTGACGATCATCTCCATCGAGGACCTGGTCGAGTACCGCAGGCAGCGGGAACTCGCCGAGCGCGCCGACCTCACGAGCGTCGGCTCCGGCGAACTGGCCGTGGCCACCCCCGCCCCGGAGACGACCCCCCTCGTCCACCGCTGTCCCTTATACACATC
>NZ_LIRL01000658.1 GCF_001419795.1 Streptomyces niveiscabiei | reverse complement strand
GCCTGCGAAAGGGAGCGGGAGCGTGCCGTCGCCGAGGAGTGTCCGCAGCGGGAGCGGGCCGCCTCCGAGGGGGGCCGGGCGTATGAGCGGGCCGCCTCCGAGGCGCGCCCGGCGCGGGAGCGGCCCGTCTGTGTGGGCCCCGTCCTGGTGTGCGGTGACCGGATGGGGTTCCTGGTCGCCGTCGGCGGGGCCGAGGAGGTGCCGGGGATTCTGCGGTGGCTCGAGTGGGGAGCGCTGCCGCTGGATCTCGTCGCGGTCGGGGCGGGCGGGAGCGTGATCGCACCGCTGCCGCCGGGGGCGCCGCGCCGGGGTGCTGTACAGGGGGCCGCCGTGTGGCTGCGGCCCCCCGTTCCGGGTCGCGAGGAGTCCTCGCTGCCGACGATGTCGGCGCCGGGGGGCGATGAGGGCGCCCCCGGTCTCGTGCGTCTGGTGGACACGCTGGCGACTCACACGCACCGTGTCCGCCTGCGGAGCGCGAGCGCTCAGCCGTTGGCCTTCTCGTAGGCCTCGCGGATGGTCGCGGGAACACGGCCGCGGTCGTTGACGTCGTAGCCGTTCTCCTTCGCCCAGGCGCGGATCTGCGCGGTGTCCTGGTTGCCGCCGGCCGCGGCACGGGCCTTTCCGCGCCCGCCGGAAGCACGGCCACCGGTACGCCGGCCGCCCTTCACATACGCGTCGAGAAGGCCGCGCAGCTTGTCCGCATTGGCCGTCGTGAGATCGATCTCGTAGGTCTTGCCGTCCAGCGCGAACGTCACGGTCTCGTCCGCCTCGCCGCCGTCGAGGTCGTCGACAAGAAGGACCTGAACCTTCTGTGCCACCGGGTATTCCTTTCATCGATAACGTGAGGGCCGAGGCTCTGCGGCGTCCGCCGTTTCACCGCCCCTAGTTATATGCACTACGCAGTACGTCGGAAAGCAAACCGCTTTTGCTGGGAAAACACAAACCCCTGGGAGAGACCGGCCCCCCGCCCCGACCGGAAACGTGCGCGTTTCGGACATAGGACCCCTGGGCAAGGTCGATCACAGATGCAGAAGCATCCGGCTGTTGCCCAAGGTGTTCGGTTTCACTCGTTCGAGTCCGAGGAACTCGGCGACGCCCTCGTCATAGGAACGGAGCAGCTCCGCGTAGACATCGGTGTCCACCGGCGTCTCGCCGATCTCCACGAAGCCGTGCTTGCCGAAGAAGTCCACTTCGAAGGTCAGACAGAAAACCCGGCGAACACCGAGCCAGCGCGCCGTGTGCAGCAACTTCTCCAGCAACTGATGCCCCACACCGGAGCCCTTCAGGCCGGGCTGGACGGCGAGAGTACGGACTTCCGCGAGGTCTTCCCACATGACGTGCAGCGCCCCGCACCCGACGACCTCGGCGTTGTCGTCCCGTTCCGCGACCCAGAACTCCTGGATGTCCTCGTAAAGCGTCACCGTCGCTTTGTCGAGCAGGATGCGCCCGCGCGCGTAGTCGTCGAGGAGTGCGCGTACGGCGGGGACGTCGCCGGTGCGCGCGCGCCGGACGGTGATGGCTTTGGCGGGAGGGTTCTCCGCCGGAGGGTTGTGCGCTGACATGTGCCGGACGCTATCGCCCGGCGTCCCCGGCCGCCGCGCCGGGGCTCCGCGTGGGCGTCTCCGGCCCCTGGACCATCCGTACGGCGTCCCGCAGCGCCTCGCGCTGTTCCTCGCTCATCATCCCGAAGAAGGCGACGAGGGCGGCGGCGGGGTTGTCGCTCTGGCTCCACGCGTCGTTCATGAGGGCGGCGGAGTACGCCGCGCGCGTGGAGACCGCCTCATAGCGATAGGCCCGGCCCTCCGACTCCCGGCGGACCCAGCCCTTCTGATGGAGATTGTCCAAAACGGTCATCACCGTGGTGTAGGCGATGGACCGTTCCTGCTGGAGGTCTTCCAGGACTTCCCGAACGGTCACCGGGCGGTTCCACTTCCACACCCGCGTCATGACCGCGTCTTCGAGTTCTCCCAAGGGGCGAGGCACGCTCAGCACACTAACGGGAGATCCCCGCATTCACCTCCCGAAACGAATCTTCCGGGAGGAAAGAGAACGAATGGGATGTACGGCGACGAGGTGCCGTCAGCCCTCGGTGCCGCCTGCACCCGGCTGCCGGGCCGCCTCCGCGCGCGCGAGCGCCGCGTCGACGGCCGCGTCCTCCTTGGCCTTGTTGGCCCCGCCCTGGGTCTTCACGATCACGCGGATCAGACCGATGAAGAGCACGGCCATGACGACAGGGGGCACGAGCGCGGAGACGTAGTCCATGGATCCAGGGTAGCCACGGAGAAAGCGGACATCCGGGCGGGGTCGGGAAGGGCGGGACGCCCTGGTCGGGGCCGTCCGCGCCCGCGCGGGGGTGTTCCGCCGGGCGGATCGGCAGATCCCGGGGCGGTATTCCAGAGCTTTTGAAAACCCCGAGCCCTGCTCAAGGTCCTCCGGGTATCCTCACGGCCCCGCCCGCACGGTCCGGCGTTCCCGGCGATCACGCGCGCGCCGCGGCCGACCAGGGAATCCGTGACCCCCATGCCCGTGAAATGCAGGCACCAGGGGACCGGAACCGGTAAATCCGAGGCCGGAAAATCCCGGACTCCGACGATTCCGAGCCACGAAGAAGCCGGGCCGGGGAAACGGGAGGGCCCTCAAACGCGGCCCGATCGCGAACACCGCCCACCGAGAGCGCTCCCGCGAGCACGGTCAGGTCAATTTCCCCCGCGAACCCGGTCACCACGATCAGTGAGCGTTCGATGACTACTCCGGCCCGCGCTTCTCCCCTCGAATCCCGGGGAGCCCGGCAAGACACCGCATTGCCGGACACCTTCGCCGCCGCCTATAGCCCCGCTCGAACGACGCCCCGCGCCCGTCGCGAAACATCCGCATAGCCGCTTCATAGAACGAAACGCGTTCCGCAGGGCGCCTCGCCGCGGCGCCCTATAGCGCCGGACCGCACGCACACCCGCGCGGGCTCACGGCAGAACGGGGCATTCCCGGGCGGGACCGGGACTCGCCGCACAGGAACCCCGCGCCCGCGCGCCTGGGATTGCCGGGACAGGAGTCACCACGCGAAACCCGCCCGCAGCCGGGCATTCCCGGACGGGGAGTCGCCGTAGGCGAACCCCACGCGCGCGCCGGGCATTCCCGG
>NZ_LIRL01000657.1 GCF_001419795.1 Streptomyces niveiscabiei | reverse complement strand
TCAAGATAAGGGCCGCAAGCGGCACCTGCTCGCCGACACGCTCGGACTCCTGCTGGACGTGGCTGTCACGCCAGCGTCGACGATCGACCGGGATGCCGCGCGCGTCCTGCTGCCCGCGGCGAGGAGCCGCTTTCCGCGGCTCTCTTTGATCTGGGCCGACGGCGGCTATCGCGGCCACCTCCAGGACTGGGCCGCCCAGCACCTCGGAGTTGTCCTCGATGTCGTCCGCCGCAGGGACGTCGTCCGCGGCTTTCAGGTCCTGCCCCGCCGCTGGGTCGTGGAGAGATCCTTTGCCTGGTTCCTGCGCAGCCGGCGCCTGGTCCGTGACTACGAACGGCGCACCGACACCAGCGAAGCTGTCATCCGGTGGTCGATGACCATGCTCATGAGCCGCCGGCTGGCCGCCCGTCAGCAGCGGCGTTCTGCTCCGGCGCGGGCAGATTGAACCTGCCCGGCTTCTCTTCGACCAGCCAGCCCCGTTCCACCAGCCGTTTCAGCCGGGCCCGTGCTCCCTCGACCCGGGAGACGGAGGCGCTGTCCCAGCCCAGCACCACCGCTGCCCGCCGAGCCCCCAGCCCATCGGCTCCCGCGTCCATGACGGCGGCCATCAACGCCTGGTAGTCCACCGACAGGTCCTCGACCCCGGCCGCGTTCTCCCGGTGAGGCACCGCGCGTCGCGGTCCGACCGGCTTCTTCCGCGACGACCCGACGGCCACCATCGCGGGCGTTTCCTTCTCGGCCAGCGCCTCCAGATACTGCTCCAGACCGATCACCCGGCGCCTGAGGACCTCTTCCGCGTCAGCCAAGTCCTTGCGCACCCGCACCAGTTCGGCTTCGAGTTCCTCCACCCGAACCGCCGCGGCTTTCCGCCGCGCTTCCAGAACCGCTCGCATCGACGGCATCCGTCACCCCCGCAACATCCCGACCGGCAACGAGTCGAGGCTTCCGTGACAGCTGCAATCCCATGTCTGACCAGCAGAATCCACACACGGGGTTCGGAAAGAGAACGACCTCTCAAACGCCGGACGGGCTGAAAAGAATGGGCTGGGGTGGGGGGCGGTCCTGAAGGGCCTTGTTCTGCTCTTTTCCTTGTTCTGGTCGGATGAGGGAGCATGGGGGCATGGCTGATGTTGTGTTTGATCATCCCGGGGAGCTGGGGGGCGTTGAGCCCGTCAAGTTGGTTGCTGTTCGGGGGGAGGCGTTGTCGTTGGATGAGGTGTTTCGGGCGGTGGGGGATCCGGCCGCCGGGGGGATCTCGTTGTTTGTGGGGACTGTGCGGGATCATGATGAGGGGGCTGGGGTGGAGGCGTTGGGGTATTCCTGTCATCCCAGTGCTGAGGGGGAGATGCGGCGGGTTGCCGAGAAGGTGGTTGCGGAGTTTCCGGTGCGGGCGTTGGCGGCTGTGCATCGGGTGGGGGAGTTGAAGGTGGGGGATGTTGCGGTGATTGTTGCCGTGGCCTGTGCTCATCGGGCCGAGGCGTTCGCGGCGTGCCGCAAGCTCATCGACGATCTCAAGCACGAGGTGCCCATTTGGAAGCAGCAGAAGTTTTCGGACGGGACCGAGGAGTGGGTGGGGGCCTGCTGAGGCTCCGGTTGCGTAACCGGCGCCCCCGCGTGAGCGTTGTCAGTGCGGATCGTTAATCTGCTGATCAGTCAGTTCGCGGTGGCTCGTCCGGGGTCGGGAGGTCGTACATGGGGGCGCTCGCCTGGTTGGGTATCCCGTTGCTCGCGGCGATCGGCGCGGGCCTGTGGAGCGGCTGGGCCAACCGCACGCGCAAGGCCCGCAGCGACGGCCCCGAACTGGACGGATACGCCCGTTTCCGCGCGGCGATGGAGCGGCCGATCGTGCGGGACGGCGAGTTCCGGTACGCCGGATTCGAGGACGCCCGCCGGAACGTCGCCGCTCAGGACACACCTCCCGCCCTCGAAGCCACGGCCCCCGAGCAGGCCCGTACCTGACCGGCCCGCCCTGACGATGCACTGACAGCCCCGTCCCGTACTGTCGACCCATGCCACGCCGCACAGCGACGATGCTCGCCTCGACCCTGATGCTGATCGCCCTCCTGTGCGTGGGGGTGTTCGTCAAGGTGCCGTACTCCGAGATGTCACCGGGTCCGACGGTGAACACGCTGGGGGACCACGACGGCGAGCCGGTGTTGCAGATCTCGGGGCACAAGACGTATCCGACGTCCGGGCACCTCAACATGACGACCGTCCGCGTCACCGGCGCCGACTACCGGATGAACCTCGTCGAGGCCGTGTACGGCTGGCTCGCGCACGACAACAAGGTCGTCCCGCACGACACGCTGTACCCGGACGGCAAGACGGAGGAGCAGTCCACGCAGGAGAACGCGGAGGAGTTCAGCCAGTCCCAGGAGAGCGCGAAGGTCGCCGCGCTGAAGGAGCTGAACATCCCCGTGCGGTCGTGGGTGATCGTGTCGACGGTCGTGAAGGGCTCCCCGTCGGAGGGCAAGCTGCACGCCGGGGACGTCATCAGGGACGTGGACGGGACGGCCGTCAAGGAACCCGGTGACGTCGCGAAGCTGGTGACCAAGCACAAGCCCGGCGAGGACGTCGTGTTCACGATCATCCCGGCGAAGGCGCAGGAGGCCGCGCAGAAGTCCGGGAAGACGGCGACGGCCACCGAGAAGGTCACGATCAGGACGGCCACCTCGGACGACACCGGCGAGAAGCGCGCCATCGTCGGGATCTCGGCGGGGACGGACCACACGTTCCCCTTCAGCATCGACATCAAGCTCGCGGACGTCGGCGGCCCCAGCGCCGGTCTGATGTTCTCCCTCGGGATCTACGACAAGCTGACGCCCGGCAGCCTCACGGGCGGCACGTTCGTCGCGGGGACCGGCACGATCGACGACGACGGCAAGGTCGGCCCGATCGGCGGCATCGAGATGAAGACGGTCGGCGCGCGCGACAAGGGCGCCCGGTACTTCCTCACCCCGGCCGACAACTGCGCGGCGGCGGCGAAGGACACGCCGAGCGGCCTGACCCTCGTCAAGGTCGCCACCATCAAGGACGCGCTCGGCGCGCTGGCCGACATCAGGGAGGGCAAGACCGACGCCCTTCCCAAGTGCACGGCCAAGGGCTGACGGCCCCACAGAAACAGAACACGACGGAGGGTGCCCTCGATCGAGAAGGGCACCCTCACCGTCGTAGCGAAGGTCGTAGCGAAGAAATCAGTCCTCGAACGTCGCCGACAGGGCCTCCGCGAGGCCCGGGACCAGGGCACCTCCCGTCAGGACCTCCGACGGGGTGTCCTTCTCGCGCAGGCGCAGGGCCGAGTCGCGGGTGCCGTCGCGCAGGACCGCGACGGTCATGCGGACCTCCTGGCGGTCGGGGTGCGCGGCGACCCACTGCGCGAGCTTCTTCTCGTTCAGGTCGGACGGGACCTGGGCCTCGGCGGACGGCGGGAGCATCAGGCGCTCCACGGTCAGCGCGCAGCCGGTGACCGCGGCCGGCCAGGCGATCGTGGCGAGGAACTCGTCGAGCGGCCGGCCGGCGGGCACCTCGTCCTGCTCGATCGGGGTGAGACCGGCGGTCTCGGGCGCGTCGTCGAGGCCGAGCTGGGAGGCGAGGCGGGGTTCCTCGCGGCGCAGGCGCGCGGTGTCGACGAGGGCGAAGAGGCGGGCGGGCTGGTCCCAGCCGAGACCGGAGACGTACTCGTCGATCTCCAGTACGGCCCGGGTGAGCGGGTTCGCCGCCATGGGAGTGTTGGACATGGTCACAATCCTCTCTCGTTCGTGACCTGAATCGGGAACCGAGTAAACGGTGAGTAAGTTGCATAGTTGTGGGCCCGCGATCACCGGGGGCCACGAGGGGTCGGCGAAAACGCGGGCCTGAGGGATCGACAGCGAACTTCGAGGTGCCACCTTGGCTTTCCAGATGCCGGACCGCGGCGGAGGCCCGACGGGGCCACGGATCAGAGTGGGCCGCCCGTCCAGGCGGGCCAGGACCCTGCTCCTGACACTGGGCGTGCTGGCCGTCCTGGGCATGGCGTTCACCATGTTCGCCGGGTTCTGGACCGACTGGCTCTGGTACCGGTCGGTGCACTACTCGTCCGTGTTCACCACCACCCTGTGGACCAAGGTCGGGCTCTTCTTCGTCTTCGGCCTGCTGATGGCCCTGGCGGTCGGCTTCAACATCTGGCTCGCGCACCGCCTGCGCCCGCCGCTGGCCGCCATGTCGGCCGAGCAGCAGAGCCTGGACCGCTACCGGATGGGCATCGCGCCGTACAAGAAGTGGCTCCTCCTCGGGATCACGGCCCTGGTGGGCCTGATCGCGGGCGCCTCGGCGTCGGGCCAGTGGCGTACCTGGCTGATGTGGGTCAACGGCGTGTCCTTCGGCAAGAAGGACCCCCAGTTCCACCTGGACGTGTCGTTCTTCGCGTTCGACCTGCCCTGGTACCGCTTCCTGCTCGGCTTCGGCTTCGCGGCGACGATCATCTCCCTGATCGCGGCGGCGCTCACCCACTACCTGTACGGCGGACTGCGCGTCACCAGCCCCGGCGCGCGCGCGACGGCGGCGGCGACCGGCCATCTGTCGGTGCTGCTCGGCATCTTCGTCGCCCTCAAGGCGGTCGCCTACTGGCTCGATCGGTACGGACTGGCCGTCAAGTCCAGCGACTTCAAGGCCACCGACAGCTGGACGGGCCTCAGGTACGTCGACGCCAACGCCTACCTCCCGGCGAAGACCATCCTGTTCTGCATCGCCGTCATCTGCGCCCTGCTCTTCTTCGCCACCCTGTGGCGGCGCACCTGGCAGCTCCCGGTCATCGGCTTCGGCCTGATGGTCCTCTCGGCGATCCTGATCGGCGGCCTGTACCCGGCGATCGTCCAGAAGTTCCAGGTCCAGCCGAACGAGCAGGCCAAGGAAGCCCCGTACGTCGCGAAGAACCTGAAGGCGACGCGCGAGGCGTACGGCATCGACGACGCGCAGGTCACCGAGTACTCGGGCAAGCCGGCGGCGACGGACAAGACCAAGCTGCGCTCCGACGCGGCGGCGGCGGCGAGCGTGCGGATCATGGACCCGAACATCATCTCGCCGACGTTCCAGCAGCTCCAGCAGATCCGGAACTACTACGCCTTCCCGACCAACCTGGACGTCGACCGGTACACCAAGGACGGCAAGGACCAGGACACGGTCATCGGCCTGCGCGAGATCAACCTCGCCGGGATCCCGAAGAAGAACTGGATCAACAACCACTTCCGCTACACCCACGGCTACGGCGTGGTCGCCGCGCAGGGCACCTCGGTCGACTCCGAGGGCCGGCCGGTGTTCACCGAGTCCGACCTGCCCTCCACGGGCCAGCTCGGCGAGTACCAGCAGCGGATCTACTACGGCGAGCGCACGACGACGTACTCGATCGTCGGCGGCCCGCAGAAGGAGATCGACTACTCCGACGACAGCGGCGAGAAGACCACCAGCTACACCGGCAAGAGCGGCGTCAACCTCTCCAACCCGGTGAACCGGGCGGCGTACGCGGTGGCCTTCGGGGAGCCGCAGATCCTGTACTCCGGCGCGATCGGCGAGGGTTCGCGGATCCTCTACAACCGCACGCCCAAGGAGCGCGTCGAGGCCGTCGCGCCCTGGCTGACGATCGACGGCGACGCCTACCCGGCGGTCGTCGGCGGCAAGATCCAGTGGATCGTCGACGCGTACACCACCACCAACGGCTACCCGTACGCCTCCCGTACGACGCTCGGTGACACGACGGCCGACTCGCTGACGGCGGCCAACAACTCGCGCGCGGTGGTGGCCCAGCAGAACCAGGTCAACTACATCCGCAACTCGGTGAAGGCGACCGTCGACGCGTACACGGGCGAGGTCAAGCTCTACCAGTGGGACACCCAGGACCCGGTCCTCAAGACCTGGATGAAGGCGTTCCCCGACACGGTCGAGCCGCGCGCCGCGATCTCCAAGGACCTGATGGACCACCTGCGGTACCCGCAGGACCTCTTCAAGGTCCAGCGCGAGCTGCTCACCCGCTACCACGTGAAGGACGCGACGACGTTCCTCAGCGGCAGCGAGGTCTGGCAGGTCCCGGACGACCCGACCAACAAGTCGGGCGACGCGGTCCCGCCGTACTACCTGAGCCTCAAGATGCCCGACCAGAAGGCGCAGGCGTTCTCGCTGACGACGACGCTCACGCCCAACGGCCGGGACAACCTGAGCGCGTTCATGGCGGTCGACGCGGAGGCGGGCACAGCCGACTACGGCAAGATCAGAATCCTGAAACTGCCGACCAGCACGACCGTCGACGGACCCAAACAGGTCCAGAGCCAGTTCAACTCCGAACAGGACATCGCCGAGTCGATCCGCCTCCTGAGAGGCGGCGACTCCGAGGTCGAGTACGGCAACCTGCTGACGGTCCCGCTCGACGGCGGACTGCTCTACGTGGAGCCGGTCTACGTACGCGGCGGTGGACTCAAGTACCCCCTGCTGCGCAAGGTGCTGGTGACCTACAACGGCAACACCGCGTTCGAGGACACCCTGGAGGCGGCGCTCGACAAGGTCTTCGACACGCAGACCCCGCCACCGGCCACACCGCCCGGTGAGGACGACGGGGGCGGCGGTACGACCCCGCCGCCGTCGACCCCGTCCAACCCGACGGTCCAGCAGGCCCTCCAGGACGCGCAGAAGGCGTTCACCGCCGGCCAGGAAGCCCTGAAGAAGGGCGACTGGCAGGCGTACGGGCAGGCCCAGAAGGATCTGGAGGCCGCGCTGAAGCGGGCCGAGGACGCGCAGGCGGCGGTCAAGCCGGCTCCGGCGGCCAGTCCGAGCCCCAAGCCAAGTCCCAGCTCCTCGTAGGGGCTTGAGCAGGTCGGAGGCTCCCTCCGCGCCGTGGTACGGTTGTCACAACACGGCGCGGGGTGGAGCAGCTCGGTAGCTCGCTGGGCTCATAACCCAGAGGTCGCAGGTTCAAATCCTGTCCCCGCTACTGAAGGCGAAGGCCCGGATCCAACTAGGATCCGGGCCTTCGGCGCGTCTCGGAAGGAAAAAGGGTTTGATGTGTCTCTCTGTGGGCATGTCGACAAAACGCTGAAGTGACCTCACTGGCTGCGGTATACCAGATGTAACTCGGTTGCAGGTGGTGCGACGATGGACGTTATGGGGGACAAGGGAACTCTGTACGAGACAGGGCGAATTGCGCGGCCTTCGGGTGAGGTTGCCGGCGAGGCCGAGGAAGCGGCCCCGGACGAGACGGGGGAAGCCGCCGAGGAGGCACGCCTGTGGCTCGCGGCCGAAGGCGGCGACACCGAGGCGGCCAGCGTCCTCGGCGCGCGGCTGCTGCGGCGCGGCGACCTGGACGGTGCGGAGCCCCGGCTGCGTGCGGCCACGGCCGCCGGTGACCGGGCCGCCGCCAACAACCTCGGAGTCCTCCTCCACCAGCGCGGGTACGCCGACGAGGCCGCCGGCTGGTGGCGCGTCGCCGCCGTCGCCGGGTCCTCCGCCGCCGCGCACGCGCTCGGCCGCCACCACCGGGAACGCGGGGACGAGCCCGCCGCCGAGTACTGGCTGCGGCAGTCCGCCGAGCAGGGGCACACCCTCGGCGCCTACGCCCTCGCCGACCTCCTGGAGCACCGCGGCGACGCCGGCGCCGGGAAGTGGCTGCGCGCCGCCGCCGAGCGCGGGCACCGCGAGGCCGCCTACCGGCTCGCCCGCAGCCTCGACCGGCCCGGGAGCGGGGGGCTCCTCGGGGAGCGCGGGGAATCCAGCGGCGAGGCCGAGCAGTGGTACCGGCAGGCCGCCGCGCGCGGGCACCTGCGGGCCGCCCTCCACCTCGGGGGCATCCTGGAGCGGCGCGGAGAGCTCAAGGAGGCCGGGCGGTGGTACCTCATGGCCGCCAAGGACGGGGACGCCCGGGCCGCCTGCGCGCTCGGCTTCCTCCTGCGCGACGCCGGGGACGTCGAGAACGCCGCCATCTGGTGGCTGCGGGGCGCCCAGGACGGGGACGGGAACGCCGCGAACGCGCTCGGCGCGCTGCACGCCG
>NZ_LIRL01000656.1 GCF_001419795.1 Streptomyces niveiscabiei | reverse complement strand
TGGGTCGAGGCCAACTTCCAGAAGGTGACGGTGGGTTCGGCGACGTTCTACGACCTCACGCAGAAGGCGAGCAGCTAGGGCACGGCACGGACGGTTCGCTGAGGGCGGGCGGTGACCTCAAGGGGTCGCCGCCCGCCCCTTTTCCCGCCCCGGCCCTCTTCCCGCCCTTGCCTTGTACGTCGTATAGGAAACTTCTACGCTGTACAGCATGGCCACCGACCTGACACAGCCGCCGCCCACCGCCGCGCCGGGTCACCCCCAGCGCTGGCTCATCCTCGGCGTGATCGCCCTCGCGCAGCTCACCGTCCTGCTCGACAACACCGTCCTGAACGTCGCGATCCCGTCCCTCAAGGGGGAGTTGGGCGCGAGCACCTCGGACGTCCAGTGGATGATCAACGCGTACTCGCTCGTCCAGGCGGGCCTGCTCCTCACGGCGGGCAGCGCGGCGGACCGGTACGGCCGCAAGAAGATGCTGGTGACCGGCCTCGTCCTGTTCGGCGCCGGGTCCCTCGCCGCTGCCCTCGCCTCGTCCACGGGTCAGCTCATCGCCGCGCGCGCCGGGATGGGCGTAGGGGGTGCCCTCCTCACCACCACGACCCTCGCCCTCGCGATGCAGATCTTCCCGCCCGACGAGCAGCCCAGGGCGATCGGGATCTGGGCTGCGGTGAACTCCCTCGGGTTCGCGGCGGGGCCCTTGATCGGTGGGTTCATGCTCGGTCACTTCTGGTGGGGCGCGATCTTCCTCATCAACCTCCCTGTCGCCGCAGGGGCGTTGGCGGCCGTGCTGGTGCTCGTGCCCGAGTCCAAGAACCCCGAGGGGGACCGGCCCGACCTCCTCGGTGCCGTGCTCTCGACCGTCGGGATGTCGTCCCTCGTCTTCACGATCATCTCCGGGCCGGAGCATGGGTGGTCGTCGGCGCGGGTGCTGGGCAGCGGGGTGGTCGCCGTCGTCGTGCTCGCGGTGTTCGCGTGGTGGGAGAGCCGGGTGCCGTACCCCATGCTCGACATGTCCTTCTTCCGCAACCGCCGGTTCACGGGGGCGGTCGCCGGGGCCGTCCTGGTCATGTTCGGGATGGGCGGGGCGCTGTTCCTCCTCACCCAGCACCTTCAACTGGTCCTCGGCTACGGCCCCTTGGAGGCCGGTTTCCGCACAGCCCCGCTAGCCGCTGTGATCATCCTGCTCAACTTCACAGGCGCCGCCGCGAAGATCACGCTGAAGCTCGGCGGCCCGATGACGATCCTGCTAGGCATGCTCGTCATGGCATCCGGCCTCGTCTCCATCGGAGTCCTGGGCGAACGGGGCTACGCCGGCACCCTGCTAGGCCTGGTCCTGATCGGAGTGGGCACAGCAACAGCCAGCCCCGCCATGGGCCACGCCATCATGAGCTCCATACCCCCGGCCAAGGCGGGAGTGGGCGCAGGCATCAACGGAATGCTGGCGGAATTCGGAATGGGCCTCGGCGTCGCAGTCCTGGGCGCAGTCCTGACATCCGCACCGAGCCTCGAACAGGGCTTACGGGAAGGGCAGTTGGTGGGTGCGGTAGCTGTGGCTGCGGGGGGCATGGCAGCCGGCGTGCTCCTGCGACGAGCCGCCGACACCAAGAGGCCCGGCCTCGCTGGTCGGCGGGGGTGATGAGGTGCCGCCGAGGCGGTTTCGGTGGTCGGTCTTGGCGGAGTCCGGGTGCGTCGGTGCGGCCGGTGTACTTCTGCGGCGGGCTGCTGGTGCCAAGAGGCCCGGCCTTGCTGGTCGGCTGGGGTGATGGGGTGCTGTCGAGGGGCAAGTGCCGAGTGGCCGAGGTGATTTTGGCGGTCGGCAATGGCGCAGCCCCGGCGCATCGGTCGGGTTCTCCATGGTCCTTCGGGGCGTGGCGGGCAGGGGGGCCAGGCAGCCGACGGGACGGGGCAGTGCGGCGAGGCGGCGGAAGGACGCGGCTCGTTCGTTTCTTCAGAGCCAGGTCGCTGAAATTCGCAAGCGCAGGCGGTGGCCGCTGAAGGTGAGGCGGGCAGCCCCGATGCCGGAGCCTTTTCGGTTCGGCAGCCGCGAGCTCGCCGCCCAGCGGCGGGACGCGCATCCACCGAATGTGGTCCCCGACGCATGCGTGCCCGCCGTGACGGACCTCCAGGAACCGCGTGGAGCCGCCACCGCAGTACGGCCGAAGGGGCGGGCCGACTTCTCAAAAGGTATTAAGTGCCCGTGAATGCAAAAGGAGTCATTTGACTCTCTATTCCCCTTCTGGGGCCTGTGCTAATGTGCGGCACCGTCATTCGCGAAGGTGAATGGCGTGGAATTTTCCGAGGGAAAGAGTGAAATGTCCACTGCGCGCAGGTATGCAACGGTAGGGGCTGGAGTGATCGCCCTCGTGGTAGCGCTGCCAATGGCCGCATCTGCGGATACGAACGACGGTCGGGTGGCCGGGGCTTCGTGTGTGTCGGATAGCTACGGGCCGGCCGGGGATGTTCTGGCCAAGAAGATAGCGAAGGACATAGACAAGGCCCTCCAGGGCCGCGAAAGTGCGGCGTCGGTTGCGCTCTATGATCGCAAACACGGGATTTCCTGCACGTTTGACGAGAATAGGCAGCAAGACGCGGCAAGCGTGATCAAGACGGCGATTCTGGGCGCGCTGCTGTTCCAGAACAAGGGTCCTCTGACCGGCGAGGACGACACTCTCGCCCGGAAGATGATCACCGCTTCGGACAACGCCTCGGCCACGGCTCTCTGGCGGAAGCTTTCCGACCTCACGAACCCGTCCGCGCCGAACCCGGTGAAGATTCAGGAATTCCTGGACCGGGTGGGGATGAAGGACACGGTCCTCGACAAGGAGGGCTTCTGGGGCCTGAGCCAGGTCACGGCGAAGGATCAGCTCCAGCTTCTCAAGGTGTTCACGGACAACGGTGACGCGGAAGCCCCGGTGCTCACCAAAGAGGCACGCGCCTACGCACTGGCCCTCATGAATCAGGTCCAGTCGGATCAGCGATGGGGAACTCCGGCCGGCGCCCCCAAGGACGCTGTCGTCCATGTCAAGAACGGTTGGCTTCAGCGCTCCAACAATCCTGATGTGGACCCCTACGACAGGCTGGACTGGAAGGTGAACAGCATGGCCGCGTTCACCGGCGACGCCTACGACTACGGCCTGGTCGTCCTCACCGAGAACAACAGGGTCCCCGCCGGCCACCCGGCGCAAGAGGGGTGGAACTACGGGATAGGCACGATCGAAGGCGTGGCCCGCGCGGTCCACCACGGCCTGTACCCGCTGGAGTCGTCTGCCCAGGTCCTGCGCCCCTCCCGGCAGAGCCTGATCAAGCAGCTCACGTTGCAGCCCGCCCAGCCCAAGTGAACCGAGCCCTCAACACCCCTGCTGCCTAAGGAAGTTGACCTCCGCCCGCACGCCCACCTCCCAGGACGACCCCGCGCCCCTTTATGGTGTTGCAATGGGCGCAAATCGGGAGGTGGGCCTGTGACCAGGCAAAGCGTGTGGCTCGCCGACAAGGAACGCCGCCGGAAGTCGAACCAGCCCACCGGCCTGGACCGCCCCCGCATCACCTCCGCCACCGTCCGCCTCCTCGACGCGGAGGGCCTGGACAAGTTCTCCATGCGACGGCTGGCCACCGAGCTGAACGTCACCGCGATGTCGGTCTACTGGTACGTCGAGACGAAGGACGAACTCCTGGAACTGGCCCTCGACGAGGTCTACGGCGAGGTCCCCCTCCCCCCGGTGTCCGCCGACTGGCAGACGGACGTACGCCAACTCGCCACCTGGTACCGCACGTTGCTGGTCCGCCACCCCTGGGCGTCCCCCTTGGGCGGCCGTTTCCTCAACATCGGCCCCCGCTCTCTGACCTTCGCCCGAGCCGTCCAACACGCCGTCCGCAGAACGAACTTGCCCCCCGAGGACATCACCGGCGTCATCGCGGCCGTCTTCCAGTTCGTGTACGGCTTCGGCACGATGGAAGCCCACTTCTTCGCCCAGACCGCCGAGTCGGGCCTCTCCCCCGACGCCTACTACCGCCAGTCCCTCGACCTCTTCACCGCGACCACGGACATGGCCGAAATGGCCGAGGAGACAAAGGACTTGGTGGCGGCGAGGGGCGCGTCCACGATCGTCGAGATGCACAACAGGGACTTCGCCTTCGCCCTGGACCTGCTGCTCGCGGGCATCCAGGCGATGATGGACCGCCGCTGAGCACAAGCCGACGCCGCCGTCTTCAGCCGGTCGCCGGGGACTCGACGAGGTTGAGTACGGCGCCGGCGAGATGAGCGACGGTACGGTCCGCCTGCCCGGCGTCGGGCTCCACCAGGTGGCCGAGCAGCACGCCGTCGATGGTGCAGTACATGAGGTGGGCCAGGTCGCGGGGCGGAATGCGGCTCACCTGCCCGGTGTGCTCCAGCGCCCGGTGGACGATCCGCTCGATGGCGCTGAGGTGGTAGTCGCGCAGAGGGCGCCCCAACTGGGCCGCCTCGGGCGTACGCAGGGCGTAGAGGGTGAGTTCGTACTCCACGCGCTGGGTGACCAGATCGCCGGACACGAGCCCCCAGGCGGTACGCACCAGTTGCTGGATCACCTCGGAGAGCGCGGGCGGAGCGGCCCCGAGGGGAGTGACCAGGTGCGCGGCGAGCGTGGAGTTGTCCTGGTCCGCGTGCTCGATGAGCGACTCCAGCACCCCCGCGAGGATGTCGTCCTTGGTCTTGAAGACGTAGTGCAGCGTGGCCAGGGACAGCCCGGCCTCCGCGGCGATACGTCGCGTCGTGGCCCCGGCGACGCCGTCCCGCGCGATGACCGCGGCGGCGGCCTCGATGCCTCCGGCGCTCTCGGCGGCGCGTTCTGGGGAGGCTTCGTCGGACTGCTGCTGTTGCAGCCGCTGCTCGGCGCGGCCATCGGCGCCGCCGCGGGCGGGGTGGCCGGCGCGACTGCCGAGGACGACGACCGCACCCGGTTCATCAAGAGCCTCGGCGAGCGCCTGGCCCCCGGGCACGCCGCCGTGATCGCGGTGATCGGCGAGGCGACCGCGGACAAGGCCCTGCCGCGCATCGCCCGGTACGGCGGCGAGGTCCTCCACACCTCACTCAGCCGCGAGGACGAGGACGAGATCCGCCACGCCCTGTACGCCCGGCGGCCCGCCGACCGGTGGCCCTGGGACGACGGCGCCAAGCCCACGCAGACGGCCCCCCAGAGCGCCGACGTCCCAGGGCCACCGGTCGGCGGGCCGCCGGGCGTACAGGGCGTGGC
>NZ_LIRL01000655.1 GCF_001419795.1 Streptomyces niveiscabiei | reverse complement strand
CCCCCCGCCCTCTGAAGCACCTGACCCCCGAACGCATCGCCGACCTCCACCACCGCCACCGGTACAGCCTCGACGCCCTCGTCACCCTCATCCGCGAGGAACTCCGCACCGCCGGCCACGCCCCGCAGGCCACGGCACGCAAACTCGCCAGCCGCGCCGCGCCGCTCACCCGGCTGCGCGAGGGCCTGCACCGGCCGGACCATGACCTGGACCTGCTGCGGCAGGCCATCCCCGTCATCGGCCAGCAGGCGTGGGTCCTGCTGCCTCCCGACGACCGCCGGCGCCTGCTGGCCCGCCACCACCACACCTTCATGGCCCTGGGCTTCCCCATGCCCGCCGTCAACGCCCGCCTCCTGGACGCCCTGGCCGCCGCCGGGCAGCTCCAGGTCCTGCCCGGCATCCACGCCGTCGGCGTCACCGGCGACCACTTCACCGTGGCCACCCGGACCACGGCCACGACCGCGCACTGGGTCGTCAACGCCGCGACCCCCGCCGTCCGGGACACCCCCCGCGACGCCCGCGACCTCATCGCCTCCCTGGTGGGCCATGGCCTCGCCGTCCGTGATCCCTTCGGCGGCCTCACCGTCCAGCCGGGCACCAACCGCCTCGTCGGCCCCGGCCGACACCCCGACCGGCGCCTCTACGCCCTCGGCGACCTGACCCACGGCTCCCTGTACGTCACCTTCGGCATCCCGGTCGTCACCCCGCTCGCCGACCGGATCGCCCGCACCATCGCCCACGACCACGAGGAGACCCCGGCCGGGCACCACCGTGCTTCGTGACGGCGTCGAGCGGGGTGCGGTCAGCGCGACGGGCCCGCGCCGTCCTGGTCCCAGTCCTCGTCGAGCGGGTCGCCCGGCAGCCACAGGCTGACCTGGGGGCGTCCCGGCTCGGCCTCCCAGGCGCCGCGGTCCGGGTTCCAGCGGAGCGTGGCCTCACGCAGTGCCTCGTCCGTGAAGTCGACGTGCTGGAGCGCGGCGAGCGCCGTGCCGTCGACGCGGGTGTCGACCGTGACGTGCACCTCGGTCTCGCGATCGCCCAGGACGATGCGGTCGGGACGAGGCTCCCGGCCCCGCCCGCCGATCAGCTTCATGAGTGTCCGGTAGGCGTCCTCGCCCGCGCGCTGTGCCAGCGTCTGGACGAACGGCAGGACGAGCGTGGTGATGCCCACCGTGTAGGCGACCGTCAGCGCGTCCAGGCCCCCGCGTGTCCGGGTCGCCCGGAGCGCGTCGGCGTCCAACGGCGGGTGAGCGGGCCCGAGTTGGTCCATGGCCCGGCGTGCTCTCGCCAGCAGTTCGTCCGCTTCCGCGAGCGCGTCCGCCGGGAACTGCCCGTCGCTGCCCCGCAGTTCCGCACCGAGGGCACCGAGCCCCTCCAGACTGGTGATCAACTGGGCTCGCCAGTACGGCAGTTGTCGTTCGTCGGTCATACCGTGAACTCTAGGACGCGGCTAGGCTGACAGTATGCGGTGGAGGAGGAACCGGAAGCCCGAGAAGAAGGACGCGCCGGCTCCGTCACCCGGCCGGGACGCCCGCGCCGTCGACGCCGAGCTCGTCGAGGCCGTCCCCGCCCTGTACCGGGCCAACGAGTCGGGCAGCCCGGTGACGCTGAGGGCGGCCGTCGAGGCGCTCCGGCGGGCCGTGGCCCGGGCGCCGCGCGGCGATCCGAACCGGGGCATCGGCTACAGCGCCCTGAGCGACGGCCTGCGGTTCCTGTTCCAGATGACGGGGCGCGGCAGCGACCTGGACGCCGCTGTCGAGTGGGGCGACAAGGCGGCTGCGGCCGTGCCCCGGGACGATCCGCAGTACCCGAAGGTCCTCAACAAGCTCGCCGAGCGCCGTGTCACGCGGTTCGCCCGGGCCGGTGACCCGGCCGACCTGAAGGCCGCCGTCACCCGGTCGAAGGAGTCCCTGAAGCTCGCCGAGCCCGGCACGGACGACCACACCGAGGCGCTGTTCCGGCTCGGGCTCGCCTTTCAGCGCCACTCCGAGGGCGGCGGGGGCGCGGCGGCGCGGGAGGCGATGATCGAGTGGTACGAGCGGGCGCTGGCCGCTCCGGCGCCGGACTCCTGGAACCGCTCCGTGGTGCTGAGTCAGGTGGTCGTCGGCTACCGCGACCGGTTCCGCGAGAGCGGGGCGCCCGAGGACCTCGACCGCGCCGTGGAGCGCGCCGAGCGCGCGCTGACGGAGGCTCCGGCCGGCCCCTCGCACCACAGGGACCTCCTGATCGACCTCGCTTCGCTCTACAACGATCGCTTCGACCTCTCCGGGGCGCCGCAGGACGCGGACGCGACCATCCGGCACATCACGGGCGCCCTGGCGGCGACCGGCGCCGACCACTCCTCGCGGCCCGTGCTGCTGAGGCTGACCGTCCAGTCCTTCGCGCGGCGGTTCCGGATCAGCGGTGACGTCGCCGACCTCGACGCCTGCGTCACGTACGGCGAGCAGGCCGTGGCCGCGCTGGCCCCCGGCGGTCCTGAGCGGCCCCGTGTGCTGGCCGACCTCAGCGCCGACCACGTGGAGCGGTACCGCAGCGCCGGTGATCCGGCGGACCTGGACGCCGCCGTGGCCCGCGGCGAACAGGCCCTGTCGGCCTGCCCGGCGGGCCACCCGGACCGGCGCAGGATCCTCAGCCGGCTGGCCGAGGCGCACCACGCCCGCTACGACCACCGGGGCGGCTCCGGCGACCTCGACGCCGTCGTCGACCTGTCGGAGCAGGCGCTGCGCCTCGCCTCGCCGGAGTTCAGGGGCGCCGCCCTGATCAACCTCGCGACCGGTTACGGCATGCGCTACCGGCGCACCGGCGACCCCGGCGACCTCGACCGGTGTGTCGAGGCCGGTGAAGAGGCGCTGGCCGACCCGGGGACCGGCGCGCAGGAGCGCGCCACGTGTCTGGGCAACCTGTCGGTCGCCCACCGCAACAGGTACCAGCACTTCGGTGCCCGGGCTGACCTGGACCACGCCATCGACCTCGGGCACCGGGCGGTCGAGGCCCTGGGCACCGGCCACCTCCAGCGCGCGTCCCGGCTGGACAGCCTGGCCAGTTCGTACGCCGCCCGGTTCGGGCACAGCCGGGAGCACGCCGACCTCGACACCGCCGTCGCGCTCGGGCACGAGGCCCTCGGCTGTACCCGCGCCGGGCCCGCCGAGCGGCGGCTGATCCAGTCCAACCTGGCCGCTCACCTCCTGCACCGGTTCGACGCCGCACGTGACCTCGCCGACCTGGAGGCCGGCATCGTGCTGGGCCGCGAGGCCCTCGGGGCTGCTCCCCCGGGTTCGCCGGAACGGGCCCGGATCGCGTCGGCTCTCGCCGGTGCCCTGCTGCGCCGCCACCAGTCCGGCACGGGCCCGGGGACCGGCCTGCGCGAGGCGGTCGAGCACATCGAGCAGGCCGTTGCCGCCACCGCGCCGGACTCGCCCGAACTGCTGGACCGCCTCCAGAACTTGGCGGTCGCCTACCGGGAACAGCACGAACGCGGCGACGGCGTCCCGGCGGACGCGGTGACCCGGCTGGTCGAGGCCGCGCCCCGGGCCGCCGTCGCGGCGCCGCCGGTGTCCCGGGCCACCGGGCAGCTGAACATCGGTCTGCTGGCGCTGAGCATGGGCCTGCTTCCCGAGGCCGCGCGGATGCTGCGCGCGGCGGTCGAGGCGCTGCCGGAGTGCGCCGCGCAGGGGCTGGCGTGGTCCGACCAGGAGCAGGCCATCGTCGGCAGCCGGGGCCTGGTCGGCGAGGCCACCGCCGCCCATCTCGCTCTCGGCGACGTCGAGGGCGCGGTCGAACTGGCCGAGCTGGGCCGGGGGGTGCTCCTCTCGCGACGGCTGGACGCCCGCGGCGACGTCACCGAACTCGCGGCGGTGTCGCCCGAGTTGGCGGACCGGTTCGAGCAGCTCGGGGCGGAGCTGGACCGGCGGTCGTGGAGCAGCGGGGACGAGAGCGGCGGTGCGAGCACTGTGCGGCGTTCACCGCACGACATCACCGAGCGGTGGGACGGCCTGCTGGACCGTATCCGCGACCTGCCCGGATTCTCCGGCTTCCTGCGCCCGCCCCGCATCGCCGACCTGCGGCGCGCCGCGACGGGCGGCACCGTGGTGCTCGTCACCGTGAGTTCGCTGGGGGGCGACGCCGTACTCCTGCGACCGGACGGGGTGGACCGGGTGCCCCTGCCCCACCTCACCCGCCACGACGCCGAGACCCACGCGCACGCCCTGGCCGGCCTCGAACCCGTGCCCGGCGAGGAGGGCCGGGTGGTCACCTACGTCGGGTCGGGCGGGGCCACGCCCGAGCTGCTGGAGTGGCTGTGGGAGACGATCGCCGACCCCGTGCTGACCGCCCTCGGGCACACCGGCCCGCCGAGCGCCGGCGGGCCGCTGCCGAGGGTGTGGTGGGTGCCCGCCGGTCCCCTCGGCCTGCTGCCGCTGCACGCGGCCGGGGTGCGCGGCGGCCCGTCCGCCCTGGACCGGGTCGTCAGCTCCTACACGCCCACCGTCCGCGCCCTGCTGCACGCCCGGCGCCGGCCGGTGGCCGAGACCCGCACCCAGCTGGCCGTCACCATGCGCCGCACCCCGGGCATGGCGGACCTCACCGGCACCGCCACCGAGGCGGCACAACTCCTCGCCGGCCGTGCGGACGCCGTGGCGCTCACCGACGGCGACGCCACAGCGGACGCGGTGCTGCGGGCCCTGCCGGACGCGGGCTGGGTCCACTTCGCGTGCCACGCCAGCGGTCACCCGGTGACGCCGTCGCGCAACCGTCTGCATCTGTACGACGCCCCGCTGCCCGTTCCGGAGATCAGCAGGCTGGGGCTGCGCTCCGGTGAGCTGGCCTATCTGTCGGCGTGTTCGACCGGGCAGGCCGGGGTGTTCCACGCCGACGAGGCGATCCATCTCGCGTCCGCCTTCCAGCTCGCCGGTTACCGGCACGTCGTCGCGACCCTCTGGCCGGTCGACGACACCGTCGCCGCCATGGCCGCCCGCCGCTTCTACCGCCTCCTCGGCGACTCCCCCACGGCAGACGGCGCCGCGCACGCCCTGCACGAGACGACCTGCCGGCTGCGCGACCGCTTCCCCGACGCCCCCGACCTGTGGGCGCCCTTCGTACACAGCGGCCCCTGACCTCTCCGGCCGGGCACGTCCCGTCTAGGCGGGCCGTCCGATCTGGATGCCCCGGCCGTTGGTGGCCAGGTACACCGTGCCGGGCTCGCGGGGGTCTCCGGTGATGGCCTCGCCGAGCCACCCCCACTGGTGCTGGTCGTCGTTGATACGCCGCCAGCTCGCCGCGGCGTCGTCGGAGCGGTGGACGCCGGTGACGCCTTCGACGGTGGCGACCTGGTAGACGGAGAGGTAGGCGGCGCCGTCGGCCGCCGCGCCGAAGCCGAGGGTGTACGAGGCCTCGCAGCCCGCGAGCTTCGCGAAGGTCGCGCCGCCGTCGGTGGAGCGGTACAGCCCGTTGGCCTTGGCGCTGAGCCACAGGTCGCCGGAGCGTCCGGGCGCCGCGACCACCTTGAACCCGGCGTCGCCGGAGGGGAGTCCGGTGGCCCGGGCCGTGAACGTCGCGCCCGCGTCGGTGCTGGCGTGCAGCGTCCCCGTGCCGGTGTCGTACGCGTAGAGGACCGCAGGGTCGGCGGGGTCCGCCACCGGTGTGGCGCCGGCGGGGAAGGAGGGGACGTCCGCCCAGGTGGCGCCGTTGTCCGTGGAGCGCCGTGTCGGCTGTTTCGTACCGTCGCCGGGCACGAAGGACCACAGCAGCACGGTGCCGTCGGCGGTGACGGCGATGGGTCCCGACGCGTCCTTCGCGGCGGCCGGCTGGGAGGTGAAGGGGCTCCAGGTCTGTCCCCCGTCGTCGGAGTAGGCGCCGTTGCCGTTGTCCCCCGCCCCCGTGCGGACCACGTAGGACGGCTTGGCGGCGGCCTGGGCGAGGCCCGTCGCGGTGACGAAAATCGGGTTGGTCGCCAGGCCGCCGGCCGGTGAGGCCGTCAGCTGGTCGTGGTACAGGGTCCCGATGTCCCGGGAACCGCTGAGCAGGTGTGCCTGGCCGGCGGGGGGCGAGATCAGGAAGAGCACCGCCGTCTCCTCCAGGCCGCGGATCTGCGGAGCCCAGTTCGTCAGGTCGCGGGTCCCGTAGAGGGTCGCGCCGGTGCCGTAGACGATGTGCTGGGAGTCGTAGGGGTCGATGGCGGTCATCTGGATCCACCACCCGAACGTCGGCGCGTCCTTGCCCCACTTGAGGAACGGGGTCTGCGAGACGTCCAGCCGGGCCCCGTCCGCGAGCGAGGCCCAGGTCCGGCCCCCGTCCGTGGTGCGGAACAGGGTGTCGCCCGACGACCAGCGGTTGTTGGTGGAGACGACGACGGTGCCGGTGTTCTGCGGATCGACGGCGGCACCGCCGTACCCGAAGCCGTCGGAGCCCTGCGGCTTCACCGGGGTGACGTCGCTCCACGTGCCGGTGGTGACGGCCAGTTTGTGCACGCTTCCGTCCGACTGGCCGTTGGGGCCCGGGGCGTTCGCGTACGTCACGTACAGCTCCTTGGCGCGGCTGTCGTACGCGGCCCGCATCGGCATCTTGGCCTGCGGGCCGGCCGGCTGCCCGGGGACGGGTGCCCAGGTGGAGCCGCCGTCGCTGGTGCGGTACAGGGTGATCGCGTCCGAGGTGCCGTCGCCGTCGCCCCAGCCTGCGTAGAGGTCGCGTTCGGCGGCGACGAGGAGGGTGACGCCCTGGCCGGTGGCGTTCGGGCGGGGCGGGAAGCCGGTCGCGGGGGCCCAGGTCGCGCCCCGGTCCGTCGACGTGAGCAGGCCGTCGTGCCGGGTGCCCAGCCACAGGGTGTCGCCGTCGCGCGGGTCCACGAGGAGGCGTTCGCCCGTACCCCGGCCGTCCTCGTTGGAACCGAGCTTCACGGTGAGGTCGGTGCGGGTCCAGGTGGCCCCGCGGTCGTCGGAGCGCAGGAACGCGCCGTTGCCCGCCCACGGCTGGGTGTAGGTGCCGACGGCCAGGTAGAGGCTGTCTGGCCGCGCGGGGTCGATGGCCAGGGACTCCACGCCCAGCAGGTTCTGGTCGGCCTGGCTGATCCAGTCCAGCAGCGGGACCCAGCGTGCCGCGCCGTCGTCCCAGCGGTAGGCGCCGCCCATGTCGGTCCGGGCGTAGGCCAGTCCCCGTACGGCGGGATGGAACACCACGCCGGTGACGAATCCGGTGCCGCCGATCACCACGTTGTCCCACCGGTAGGGCTGGGTGGCAGGTGCGGCCTTGCCCCTGGCGCCCACCGCCAGGGCGCGCCCCTGGAGCGCCGGAAGACCGATGAGCGCGGCACCGGCCGCGGCCCCGGCGAGGACGGAACGCCTGCTCGGATCGGACGGATACATGTCGTACCTCACTCTGTGCAGCCGAGGGGGCCGGTCGCGGGAGAGCCACTGGCCGAGTCACACAACGATCACCGAAGGTGACGTTAACTGCACGATGAGTAGCTGCGCATGTGGTCGACGGCAAGGGGGTGGCGAGCGGGGCCGGCGCCCCTGCGCCGCCCAGCTGATGTCCACACCGTCGCGTGATGTGAACGTTCCCACTCACCTCGAAGAAAAGCGGGAGAAAGTGACTCTTGCCAATCCATCCGCCGAGCCGAACTCGCACGTCCGGGTGGCGCCGAAAATCAGGCTTCGACGGAGTCCTTGACGGGGCAACTACCGATTCCTACGCTCCGTGGGAGCGTTCCCATGCAGCCGAGCGAACCCAGGAAGGGACCGGCATGCGCGCAGCCCCGCACTCACCGCACCGCCAGCTCGCCGTCACCCGTCCCGACATCGTTGTCAGGCATTCCGGCACCGTCCCGTCCCCGTCGTAAGGGAGTTCCCCATGAAATCCCCCACCCGCGCGGCCGTCACCACGGCCGCCCTTCTCGGCCTGTTCGCCCCGCTGCTCGGTCTCGGTACCCCGGCGCAGGCCGTGCCCACCGGCTTCCGCGTGCAGAACGGGCGGCTCCTCGAAGCCAACGGGAACGATTTCGTCATGCGGGGCGTCAACCACGCCCACACCTGGTACCCGGGGCAGATCAGCTCCATCGCCGCCATCAAGGCCAAGCGCGCCAACACCGTCCGCGTCGTCCTCGCCAACGGCGACCGCTGGGCCCGCAACAGCGCGGCCGACGTGGCGAACGTCGTCACCCAGTGCAAGCGCAGCCGGCTCATCTGCGTGCTGGAGGTCCACGACACCACCGGCTACGGCGACCAGAGCGGAGCGACCACCCTGGCCCGCGCCGCCGACTACTGGGTGAGCCTGAAGAGCACCCTGGCCGGCCAGGAGAGCTACGTCGTCATCAACATCGGCAACGAGCCGATCGGCAACCTCAACGCCTCGCGGTGGACCGCCGACACCAAGGCGGCCATCCAGAAGCTGCGCGCCGCCGGGCTCAACCACACCCTCATGGTGGACGCGCCCAACTGGGGGCAGGACTGGTCGTACGTCATGCGGGACAACGCCGCGTCGGTCTTCGCGGCCGACCAGGACCGCAACACCGTCTTCTCGGTCCACATGTACGGGGTCTACAACACGGCCGCGAAGGTCAACGACTACCTGAACCGTTTCGTCGCCGCGAAACTCCCTGTCGTCGTGGGCGAGTTCGGCGACAACCACTCCGACGGCAACCCGGACGAGGACGCCATCATGGCTGCGGCGCAGCGCCTCGGCATCGGCTACATCGGCTGGTCGTGGAGCGGCAACGGCAGCGATGTGCAGTACCTCGACATGGTGACCGGCTTCGACCCGAACCGGCTCAGCAACTGGGGCCGGCGCTTCTTCAACGGCGCGAACGGCATCGCCGCCACTTCTCGGGAGGCCACGGTCTACGCCGGTGTCACGAGCGCCGGTTCCGCAGGCGCCGCCCCGGCCGGGCACTGATCCACGCGTGTCATGAGCGCGACAGATCTTGACCCACAAGCGATCCAGCATCCGATCCAGCACCCCGCAGGCACGACAGAGGCATGGAGGAACAGGACGATGCACCCGAGCACCAGGTTGCGCGCGGCCGTGGTCGCGGCCGTGACCGGTCTGATCGCCGCGCTCCTGGCGACCCAGCCGGCCTCGGCCCGGCCGGCGGCCCCGGCGGACAGTCCGTATCAGCGGGGCCCCGACCCCACCGTGAGCAGTGTCGCGGCCCAGCGGGGCACGTTCGCCACCGCGGAGCTGACCGTGCCGCCCGGCAACGGCTTCAACGGCGGGAAGATCTACTACCCGACCGACACGAGCCAGGGCACCTGGGCCGCCGTGGCGGCCGTACCCGGCTACACCGCGAAGTGGGCGGCCGAGGGCGCCTGGATGGGGCCCTGGCTGGCGTCCTTCGGGTTCGTCGTCATCGGCATCGACACCAACAGCCCCAACGACTACGACACCGCCCGCGGCACCCAGTTGCTGGCTGCGCTGGACTACCTCACCCAGCGCAGCCCGGTCCGTGACCGCGTCGACCCCGGCCGGCTCGGCGTGATCGGACACTCCATGGGCGGCGGCGGTGCGATCAACGCGGCCGAACGGCGCCCGTCCCTCAAGGCCGCCCTGCCGCTGGCGCCCTTCTCGCCCTCGCAGAACCTCTCCACGCTCCGGGTCCCGACGATGATCATGGGAGCCCGGGACGACGGCACGGTCACGCCGTCGTATCTCAACGGGCTCTACGGCGGCATGCCGGCCACCACGCCGAGCGCCTACATCGAGCTCACCAGCGGCGGCCACGGCTTCCCCACGTGGGGGAACTCCAATGTGACGCGCCGTACGATCCCCTGGCTCAAGATCTTCCTCGACGAGGACACCCGGTACACGCAGTTCCTGTGCCCGTCGCTGCCCGACCGCACCGGCATCTCACGGTCCCAGGTCACGTGCGGGTCCGTGCCCGGCGACGGCACGACCCCGCCGCCGGCGACCGGCCGTCAGGTCGTCGGCGCCGCCTCCGGGCGCTGCCTGGACGTGCCCGGCTCGTCCCAGGCCAACGGGACGCAGCTCCAGCTGTGGGACTGCCTGGACCAGGCCGGCCAGAAGTGGGCCCGCACGGACGCCGGGGAACTGCGCGTCCTCGGCGGCAAGTGCCTGGACGCCGAGGCGTCGGGGACCGCTCCCGGCACCCGGGCCGTCGTCTGGGACTGCCACGGAGGGACGAACCAGCGCTGGAACGTCACCCCCGACGGCACCATCACCAGCGCCCAGTCCGGCCTGTGCCTGGACGCGTACAACGCCGGCACCGCGAACGGTACGCGGACCGTCCTGTGGACCTGCAACGGCGGCTCCAACCAGCGGTGGACGTGGCGGTGACAGCATCCTGAAACCGGCGACCGGGGTGAAGTGCCGCTCGGCGCCCGGCACTTCGGTGCGCGCGGCGACCCCGGTCGCCTGTGAGTTTTCTGTGAAACTTGAAACTTCAGGCTTCCGGTGGGTGGACGGGAACTGACAGGTTGAAGATCCAACTCGGCTGTTCTCTACGGCCGTTCACCTCCCTCTCCCCCACGAGGCATCCCATGACGAAAGCCTCCGCGCGAAGAACTCGCGCGACGCTCTTCGCGGCGACGGCGGGTCTCGCCCTGACCGTCACCCTGCTGCCCGGCGCCGCGAGCGCGGCCCCCGAGGGCCCGGCGGACCCCGGCGGCGCCCCGGCGTCCCTGACGCCGCCGGTACCTTCGCAGCAGACCCTGATCCGCCAGGACGCATCCCTCACGCAGGCCGAACAGCGACCCGGCGTACGGGCGTTGGTGAAGCAGCTCGGCGCGCAGGGTGTGCTCGAACTCGACCCGGCCACCGGGACGGCACGTCAAGTGGCCCGGACGGACGGGTACTTGACGCCGCCCAGCACCGCCGGCGCGGAAACCGTGGCGCGGGACTATCTGCGGGCCCACCCGGACGTCTTCGGCCTGACCGCCGATCAGGTCGGCGCCCTGAAGCTGCGCAAGCAGTACACGGACGTCGCCGGGATCCGGCACCTGTCGTTCGTCCAAGTCGTCGACGGCGTCCCGGTGTTCGGCAATGGCGTGAAGGCGAACGTCTCGCGCGACGGGCGCCTGATCAATGTGACCGGCTCCCCTGTGCGCGGCCTCCCGGCGAGCCTTGCGCCCGCCGGGATCAGCGCGGCGCAGGCCGAGCGCGCGGCCGTGCGGGACGTCGCCGGGGCGCGGGCGGTCGGCGCGGACGACGCCACCGCCAAGCAGGTGGCGTTCGCGACGGGCGACGGCACGGTGCGCCGCGCCTGGCGGACCGTCACCTCGCCCGACGGCCACGGGATGTGGCTGCACGTCGTCGACGCGGACACCGGCCGGGTCCTGCACCGGCAGAGCCTGTCCTCGGACCTGCGCGACTCCGGCGTGTCCGCGTCGGTGCCGGGTACCGGGCGGCCGGCGCCGTCCGCGCCCCGCGCTCTCCCGGTCGCCGGGCAGGTGCTGGCCTGGGACCACGCTCCGGGTGACGTACGGGGCGGCCGGCAGTACCCGCGCGACCTGACCCTGCGGGGCTGGCTCCCGGCGGACGCGAAGACCCTGTCCGGGCCCGCCGCGCACGTCTACAGCGACGTCAACGACAACAACGAGGCGGACGCGGGCGAGGAGATCACCCCGGCCGCCGACGGGACGTTCGCCTTCCCCTTCAAGCCCTTCGCCGCAGACGGCTGCGGCACCCCCGTGCCGTGCTCGTGGGACGCGAAGACGCCGTACTCGTGGCGGACGAACCGCGAGCAGAACGCCGCGCAGGTCTTCTACTTCATGTCGACGTTCCAGAACCACCTGCAAGCCGCCCCGATCGGCTTCACCCGCGCCGCCGGCAACTTCGACGGGCGCGACGGCGACGCCGTCGAGACCCACACCGACGACGGCGCGGCCGTACAGAACGGGCTGCCCGACAACGACCACGTGAACAACGCCAACATGAACACGCCGCCGGACGGGCAGCCGCCCACGATGCAGCTGTACCTGACCGCCCCCGAAGACGGCTACCCGATCGTCCAGGGCAACTGGGGCGACGACGCGGCCACCGTCTACCACGAGTACACGCACGGCCTGTCCAACCGGCTGGTCGTCGACGCCGACGGCGTCTCGACCCTCACCGGCATGCAGTCCGGCGCCATGGGCGAGGCGTGGAGCGACTGGTACGCCCTCGACTTCCTGACCTCCGAGGGGCTGCGCCAGGACCGGCGGGACGTCGACGGCGAACTCGCGCTCGACCCGGCGGGCTGGATCGACCAGTCGCCCACCCGCTCCCAGGGCCTGGACTGCCCGGTGGGCTCCACCTCGCCCCGGTGCCCCGGAGACGGGACCGCGGGTCCGGGCGGGTACACCTACGGCGACTACGGGAAGATCGGCAACGGTCCCGGGGTGCACGCCGACGGCGAGATCTGGGGCGAGACCCTCTGGGACCTGCGCACCGCGCTGGGCAGCACGCTCACCCGGTCGCTGGTGACCCGCGCGATGGAGCTGTCACCGGCCGACCCGAGCTTCCTCGACCAGCGCAACGCGATCCTCCAGGCCGACACCGTCGTCAACGGCGGACGCGCCCACGACCGCATCTGGACGGTGTTCGCGGGCCGGGGCATGGGCTACTTCGCGGCGTCCTTCACGAGCGCCGACGTCAAGCCCGACGAGGACTTCTCCCTGCCGCCCGGCCCCGACGCCCCGCGCCGCGCGCTCGCCGGCACGGTCACCGACAGCGCGACCGGCGCGCCGGTCGCCGGGGTCACCGTCAGCGTCAGCGGCCACGCCTCCGGCTTCCCCGGCGCCGACCTGTCGGCCGTGACCCGGGCGGACGGCACGTACAGCATCCCGGACGTCCCCGAGGGGACGTACCGCAAGGTGTACGCGAGCGGCGGCGGCTACGAGCCCGAACTGCGCACCGTCACCCTCGCCGGTGCCACGGCCGTCGACTGGCGGCTGCGCCGCGACTGGGCGGCCTCCTCCGGCGGGGCCTCGGTCACCGACTTCAGCGGGCCCGACTTCGGGGACTCCGGGTGCGGTCCCGGTGGTCTGATCGACGGGTCGNNGACGGCAAGGGCGTCGACCCGGTGCACACCACGGTCCGGCTGCCCGCCGCCGTGGACATCACCGAGCTGCGGATCGACCCGACGGCCGGCTGCGGGGACGACCTGACCGCGTCCCTGGGCGACTACCGGATCGAGACGTCCGTGGACGGCGCCTCCTGGGCCGTCGCCGCCGAGGGGCACTTCGGCCCGGCCGACACGGGCCGCCAGAACGCCGTGGCCCTCGCGGCCGGGACCGGCGAGAACGTCCGCCACGTCCGGCTGACCATGCTCGGCAACCAGGCCGCCGACCGCGGCGTCAGCTGCGCGGCCGACTCCGGCCCCTCGGGGTGCCGGTACCTCGACGCCACCGAACTCCTCGTCAACGGCGCCCCGCACGGCGCCTGACCGGAGCCGGCGG
>NZ_LIRL01000654.1 GCF_001419795.1 Streptomyces niveiscabiei | reverse complement strand
GCCGCCGAGGCCCCCGCCCTCCCGTTCGCCGAGCGCTACCGCGCCACCCAGCACGGCGGCATCGTCCGCGCCGCGAACACCTCGATCAGCTGCCGCGCCGAGACCCCCGGCTGCACGGACGCGCGCGCCGCCCGGCTCCCCGCCGCCAACGGCGACTTCGACATGTTCTACGTCGACGTCGACGACGACCCGAACACCTACAACTCCTCCCGCGCCGAGGTCCGCCTCCCGGAGGGCTCGCGCGTCACGTACGCCCGCCTCTACTGGGGCGGCAACCTGCGCGTCGGCGAGCAGAAGCCGCCGAAGGACAACGGCCGCGTCCTGATCGCCGAGCCCGGCGGCTCCTACAAGGCACTCCTCGCCGACACGGTCGTGGGCCACCGGGTCGCGGGCGGCGCCGACGCCTTCCAGGCATCGGCGGACGTCACGAAGCTCGTCCGGGAGAGCGGCGAGGGGCTGTACACGGTCGCACAAGTCAACGTGGCGATGGGGAAGTCGAAGGCCGGCGCCTGGGGCGGGTGGACGCTCGTCGTGGCGTACGACAATCGGAACGAACCCCTCCGCCACCTCTCCCTCTGGGACGGCTTCGACACCCTGAACGGAAAGCGGGGGCACGAAGTGACCCTCAAGGGGCGCGCGCTGGCGGCGCACGCGGGCGGGTACGCCGGGCTCGTGGCCTACGACGGCGCCCCCGGCCGAACGGGTGACTCGCTCGTGTTTTCGACGGGGAAGGGCCGCGAGACCGCGCTCAAGAACGCCGCCAATCCGGCCGGCGACGTACTGAACTCCACGATCAGCGAGCCGGGGGAGGCTCCGGCGGCGCGTGAACCGGCGTACGCGAGCACCCTCGGCTACGACTCCGACGTGTTCGATCTGAGCGAGGGTTTGCGGCGCGGTGGTGACCAGGCGGCCTTCCGTCTCGTTTCCTCCCGGGACGCGGCGTGGGCCGGCGCGGTCTTCGTCGCCGTCGACGCCCGGCAGTAGTCAGGCGCGTTCCCGCCCGTCCCGAGCGTCGTCCGTGAGCGAGGAAACCGCGCCATGCACCAGTCGGTACCCGAAGCCGGTCCCCGGGTCCTGCACGTCACCCAGCCCGTGGACGGCGGAGTCGCCCGCGTCGTCCGGGATCTGACGGCCCTTCAGCTCGCCGCCGGGTGCCAGGTCACGGTCGCCCTCCCCGACAGCCCGCTCGCCGCCGACCTGGCCGCGCTCGGGGCCGTCGTACGCCGGTGGGAGGCGGCCCGCGCGCCAGGGCCCTCGCTGGGGCCGGAAGTTCGGCGGCTCGGGCGTGTACTGCGGGACGTGCGGCCGGAGTTGGTGCACGCGCACTCCGCGAAGGCCGGTCTCGCCGGGCGGCTCGCGGTGCGCGGGCGGGTGCCGACGGTGTTCCAGCCGCACGCCTGGTCGTTCGAGGCCGTCGACGGGGCCATGGCCGCGCTCGCCCTCAACTGGGAGCGGTTCGGGGCGCGTTGGGCGCACCGGCTGGTGTGCGTGAGCGAGGGCGAGCGGGCGGCGGGCGAGCGCGCCGGGATCGCCGCCCGGTACCAGGTGATCCCCAACGGCATCGACACCGGCCGCTTCCACCCCGCCCCCGTGGACACCGTCCGCGCCGCCCTCCTCCCGGACGTCGACCCGGCCGCGCCGCTCGTGGTGTGCGTGGGGCGGCTGTGCCGGCAGAAGGGCCAGGACCTGCTGCTCGCGGCGTGGGAGTCGGTCGTCCGGCAGGTGCCGCGAGCCCGTCTCGTACTGGTCGGAGACGGCCCGGACCGGTCCCAACTCGCCCTTCGGGCACCGGAGTCGGTGACGTTCGCCGGTGCCGTCGAGGACACCGCCCCCTGGTACCAGGCCGCCGATCTGGTCGTCCTGCCGTCCCGCTGGGAGGGCATGGCGCTCGCCCCGCTGGAGGCGATGGCGTGCGGCCGGCCGGTGGTGGTGACCGACGTGGCCGGCGCCCGCGAGAGCCTGCCGCCCGCGCTCGCCGAACGATGCCTGGTGCCGCCCGGGGAGCCCGCCGCGCTGGCGGGCGCGGTCACCGGCCTGCTGCTCGACCCCCTGCTGCGCGAGTCCCTCGGCTCCCGGGGCCGCCGGCACGTCCTGTCCACACACGACGTGCGGCGCAGCGCCGGGACGGTCGCGGAGCTGTACCGCGAACTCCTGGGCGGCGAGCGGCCGTTGCCGCGCGTCGAGCCCACCGAGTGCAGGGAGTCCATCCACTCGTGACCGCCGAAAGCACCGTCCCCTCCCCCGGTTCGCCCGTCTCCGTCATCCCGCGCCGCGACAGCGGTACGGGGTTCCGCTTCCCGGTACGGCGGCCCTCGGCGCGGCCCGCGTCGCCGCTGCCGCTGCTGCTGGCCGACCTCGCCGCCGTGGCCGCCGGCCTCCCCGCGCTCGCCGAGGCGCAGCGCCGGCCTCTGCTGGTCGGGGTGCTGGTGGCGGCGACGATACTTCTGCGGCCCCAGCGGGCGCGGCCCGTCGCGGGGGTGCTGGACGAACTCCCCGCCGTCTGCGGGCGGATCGCGGTCGCCTGGCTGCTGCTCGCCGCCCTCGTCGCCGCGAACTCCCCCGAGCACGCGCTGAGTTGGGGGACCCTCGGGTTCGGGTGCGCGGCGCAGGCAGGTGCCGCGTGCGCCGGGCGGTCGCTGGTGCACCACCGGCGCCGGCGGCTGCTGGCCCGCCGTCCGCGCGCCGCGCTCGTCGTGGGCCCCGCCGCCACCGCGCAGAAGGTCGCCGCCGCCGTCCTGCGGCAGCCCCGGTGCGGGGTCGAGCCGGTCGGGATCGTCGCCGAACAGGGCGGCGGTAGCGGCGGGTTGCCGGTTCTGACGAACGGTCAGGACGTGCAGATGGCGGTCGTGCAGAACGGGGTGCGGGACGTCCTGTGCGTCGACCCGGCCGTACGGGTCAGGCAGGCGCCGCTGCTGCGGGCGCTCGCGGAGTCCGGGTGCGCGGTGTGGGAGGTGGACGCGGAGTCGCCGTCGTACGCCTCGCGCGACCAGCTCGCCGGGTACGCGCGCCGGCCGCTGGATCTCGGGCTGCGGCGGCGGGGCAGCGCCGGTAAACGGTTGCTGGACGTTGCCGTCTCCGGGGTTCTGCTGCTGCTGATCAGCCCGTTGCTGCTGGTGTGCGCGGTGGTGCTGCGGCTGACCGACGGGCCCGGGGTGGTGTTCCGGCAGGAGCGGATCGGGAAGGACGGGCGGCCGTTCACGCTGCTGAAGTTCCGCACGTACCGGCCCGCCGACGAGCACGAGTCCGCGACGCGGTGGAGTGTCGCCGGAGAACGGGAGATGAGCCCGTTCTGCCGGTTCCTGCGGCAGACCTCGCTGGACGAGCTGCTCCAGCTGTGGAACGTGCTGCGCGGAGACATGAGCCTCGTCGGGCCGCGTCCCGAACGGCCGTACTTCGTCGGGCAGTTCAGCCAGACCTACCCCGGTTACGCGGCCCGGCACCGGATGCGGGCCGGGATCACCGGGCTCGCCCAGATCAACGGGCTGCGCGGGGACACCTCGATCGAGGACCGGGCCCGCTTCGACAACGCCTACATCGACAACTGGTCGCTGTGGCAGGACGTCTGCATCCTGCTGCGCACCGCCGCCGCCTTCGTCCGTCCGACCGGGAGCTGACGCCGATGGCCCTCGCCCTGCCCCTCACGCCGCCCCGGTCCTTCTCGCCGGTCCTGCCGGTCGCCGCCGTGATCGCGCTCATCGCCCTGCCCGTCGCGCCCGGCGGCGAGGGGGGTGCCGGGCCCGCCGACGCGCTCTCCGCGCTCGTCGTCCTCTTCTGCGTCGTACGGCTGCTGCGGCGGCGGGCCCGGCCGCTGTCCCGGCGGGCCGCCGTGCTCTTCGGGATGCCGGTCGCGGGGCTCACGCTCGCCGCGCTCGGCGCGTCCTCCGCGAGCGCCGGGGTGTCCGGGCTCGGGCGCTACCTCCAGGTCTTCGTCCTCGTCCCCGCCGCGGTCCTCCTCCTCATCCGCGACGCCCGCGACTTCCGGCTCCTCGCCTGGTCCTTCGTCGGCCTCGCCGGGTGGCAAGGGGCCGTCGGCGTCCACCAGTTCGTCACCCACACCGGGGCGTCCTACCAGGGCGAGGAGATCCGGGCGGTCGGCACGTTCGGGCCGCAGGACGTCATGGGGATGGCGACCGTCGTGTCCTTCGGGCTGATCTGCGCGGTGGGGCTCGCGCTGGGGCGGTCGGTGCGGCGGGAACGCCTGATCGCTGCGGCGTGCGCGGGCGCGCTGCTGATTCCGCTGGCCTTGTCCTTCAGCCGGGGCGCCTGGATCGCCACGGCGCTCACCTGCTCGGTCCAGCTGGTCCTGGCGGGCCTGCGAAGGGCCCTCAAAGTAGGGGCGGTTGTCGTCTCCCTCGGCATCATCCTCGTCGGCGGCCTCGGCGTCGGCTCCGCGATGCTCCAGGAGCGGGTCAGCAGCATCACCCAAGTCACCGACACCCCGGACCAGTCCGTCACCGACCGCTACACCATGTGGGCCGCCGCGATCGGCATGTGGCGCGAGAACCCCCTGACGGGCGTCGGCCTGAAGGGCTTCCCCGAACACCGCGACGCACACGCCTCGTTGGCCCTCTCCTCCGGCAGCGACACGGAGGGCGCCGGCTCGGCGTACGTCAAACAACCCCTCCTGTCCCCGCACAACATGTACCTGCTGATCCTCAGCGAACAGGGCCTCCTCGGCCTCCTCGCCCTCGCGGGCGGCTGGCTGGCCCTCCTGACCTGCGCCCTACGCAACCTGGCCCGCACACACCGACTCCAACAAGGCTCCCTCGACTGCGCGTTGATCGCCTGCGGGCTGTCGGTGTGGCAGCTCACGGACTTCATGTACGCGGACATCGGCGGGCCATCAACAGTCCTCACAGCAATCTGCGTCGGCTTGATCGCCTGGTGGGGCCTCGCCGCCAACCCCGAGGGGGCCAGCGCCCGATGACGGTGCCCCCTTCCCGAACACCCCGAACGGACGGCCCAGCGCAGGAGGTTGCGCGGGAGCCGTCCACTGGGGTGTTCGGAGCACCGGAGACGGACGCCGAGGGACTGGAGGGGGGTCGGGCGTCGTCCGGCGCGGAGGCCGGGCGGCGGGGCGAGGCCGATGCGCGGGCCGAGTTCGGCGGGCCGCGCTCTGCCGACCCGGAAACCGAGCTGTGCGCGGGAGTCGGGGCGAGTGTCAGTTCGTCGGCGCACGTGGGAAGCGGCGGTGCCGCAGATTCCGGCGCCGCCCGCCCTCGCAGGCCCGCCGGGCCCCTCGCCA
>NZ_LIRL01000653.1 GCF_001419795.1 Streptomyces niveiscabiei | reverse complement strand
TTTTCGGGGTGTTCTGGGGGTTCTGAGGGTTCTGGGGGTGAAATCGACGGCGACCAGCGTGTCGGCGGTTGTTGTGTAAAGGGTTTCTGGTGCGTTTCTGGGGGTGTGTGGTGGCTTTTGGTGGACGTGGGGCATGCCGTCAACGGTCGTACGGCGGTGATCGTCCGGTCCAACACCTGTCCCGCGCTTATTCACGCGCCTGTGTTGTCAGTCCTTGTTACGTTCGCCGGATGCCCCGAGATCTCGACCCCCGCCTGCTCCGAGTCTTCCTCGCCGTAGCCGAGGAACTGCACTTCACTCGGGCCGCCGAGCGCCTGTTCGTAGCCCAGCAGGCGCTGAGCCGCGATGTGCGGCGCCTGGAACGGGAGTTGGGGGCCGACCTGTTCGCCCGTACGACACGCCAGGTGGCCCTGACGCCGGACGGTGAGCGTCTCCTCCCGTACGCCCGGCGGGTGTTGGACGCGCAGGAGGAACTGCGCGCCGCCTTCGGCCGGCCCCGCCCCCTGCTGGTCGACCTCAACTCGCCGGGGCTGCGGACCAATTCGCTGGTCCTGGAACGAGCGCGTCGACTCGCCCCGGACCACGAGCTGATGGCCCGCTTCGAGAGCGGACTGACCTGGGCCGCCGCCGAGATGATCGCGGGACGCCTGGACGCCTCGTTCGGCAGGTACGCGGGACTCGCCCCCTCGCTGCGGGCCCGGCTCGACCACCAGCTCGTCCGGTACGAGCCCATGGCCGTCCTCCTCCCCGAGGGTCACCGCCTGGCCTCCTGGGACGCGGTGCCGTTGGGAGAGCTGGCGGGGGAGGAGGTCTACGCGGGCGCCGGGAATCCCCGTACTCCTGAATGGACCGACCTCGCGCGGCAGTTGTTCGCGGGGCGGGGTGTGCGGGTCGCGCCGCCGGTTCCGATGGCCGTGGGGGAGGAGGAGTTCCGGCGTGTCATGGCCCGGTCCAGTTGGCCGGTGCTCGCCGTGGAGGGGTTTCCGGCCATGCCGGGAACGGTCCGCCGGCCGCTCGTCGAGCCCGTCCCGCTGTCCCCGGTGTCACTCGTGTGGCGAAAGGGGCTGGTCCATCCGATCTTGGCCGTACTGCGTCAATCTGCGCTCGAACTCGCGGTCGAGGAATCGTGGTTGGAGGTCCCGACCGATGGATGGATTCCAGCCATCGACATGGGCATGGCATCCGCATACAAATGACACATCGCGCACACGGCGCACATCCGCTGCGCTAGATTCGGCGCCCCGAGCACGGAGAGACATCGGGGGCGTGTGAACCGGGTGGGGGCCTGGTTGTACGACGTGTGCTCGGCAGTCGAACACGCGCCCACAACTGTTCCAGGGAGGGACCCGGAGCGATTCCGGGGTGCTCCCGTGGGGGGAAGTGCGCACGTGAAGAAATGGCCAGAAGAAGCCCAACCGGAGTGGCCCGACCCGGCATCGCCGACCCAAGGGGGCGCGGCGGTCGGGGGCGGGACCCAGAAGTTCCCCGACACGGCGGCGTCTCCGCGCTTCCCCGAGGCGGGGGCGTCTGCCGGTGAACGTCGCGAGATATCCGGGCAGGTGGGCGAGTCGCCCGCGCCGGGTTCGTCGGGCCTGTCGGCCGGCACCGGATGGGAGGGGTTCCCGGACGAGGTCCTCGGCAGCGGCCGACGGGCGCCGGACCCCTCGACGCGGGTGCCCGACTCGGCCGGGCTGGTGGAGTCGGCCGGGCTGGTGGAGTCGGCCTTCGGGGCCGCGCCGGTGGGGCGGGACCCCTGGGGGGAGAAGCCCGCGGTGATACCTGGGGGGTACGGGTCTCATAGGGGTACGCCCGGAAGTCGTACGGGTACGACGCCGGGCGGCGCCGGGGACGAGGGCGCGCCCGGGGACGCGAACGCCGGCGGCTGGCCGGTGGCTCCCAGGAGCCGCCGCACCGGGGACGGCGCATCGCGTCGGACGGGGGCCGACGGGGAGCTTCACCGTGGGGGTGGCTCTCCGGAGGGACGGGGTGTACGGGACGGCCTGGGCGCGGACGGCGGGGCCGGAGCCGGCACCGAGGACCATGACCCCGCCGAGGTGACCGTCCAGCTCGACCCCCTGCACGGCGGTGCCGGGTCCGACGGCGAGGCGTCCGAACGCCCCGTGTTCGTCGACGAGTCGGGCCGCCGCAGCCGTACCTTCCGGCGCCTCGGACTCGCCGTCGGCGTGGCCTGCGGCGCCTACGCGGTCGTCATCGTCGGCACCCTCCTCTCCGGCAACGCGGGCGCCCCCTGGCTCCCGCTCCCCGGACCCGGCGACGACAACAAACCCGCGAGCCAGGTCGAGGCGACCCGTACCCCCAGTACCTCGGAGCCAGGCGTGCCGGACGGCCTCTCCACCCCCGGCGGCACCTCGTCGGCGACCGCCTCCGGTACGACGACCAGGGCCCCCGGCGCGACGCCGGGGCCGTCCGCCTCAGGTACTACGGGTCCTACGCCCCGGCCGTCCTCCTCGGCGGCGGCCTCGCCGAGCGCCGGGGCGACCGGGCCGGCGACCGGGCCGGGGCCCGGGATCGGCAGCGGCAGCCCTTCGCCGGGCGGCAGCAGCCCGGCGGTGTCGTCCCCGCCGCCCTCCTCGGCGGCGCCCTCGCCGGATCCGTCGCCGGACGCGTCGGCTTCGCAGGGGGTCACCGAGAAG
>NZ_LIRL01000652.1 GCF_001419795.1 Streptomyces niveiscabiei | reverse complement strand
GCAGCCACAGCTTCGTGTGGCGCCCGTACGCCTGCGGCCGGTCGTTGTGGACGACGACCTGGGCGGACAGGAACGGCACGTCGGCGGGGCCTTCGGCGTCGACGTCGCGCATCCGGGTCTCGATCGGCGCGGTCGAGTGCCAGCCGGGCTCGCCGTCGGCGCCCGCGTGGTCGAGCTGGCAGAACGGCGGGCACCCGTAGCGGGCCATCCACTCCGTGCCGCGCTCGTCGGCCGACAGGGGGAAGCCCTCGCTGTTCGGTCCGCTCGGCTGCGGTGTGGTGTCGGCGGTGATCTGCCGGTGGACCTGTCGCAGCGTGGCTGCGAGTTCCCCGAAGCGGNNGGCCGCGTCGAGGATGGACAGGTTTCCGCCGGGGTCGCCGAGGTGGACGTTCGGCGCGTCGTCCAGCTGGGGGTCGTAACCGGCCTGGACGGTGAGGTGCAGCGGGTCACCCGCCGGGCCGAGGTCGGGGAAGGCGAAGTGGTACTCGGTCCCAACGTGCTCGGTGACGCCATTCTCGTGGGTGAGGCAGGCGCCGTTCTTGCAGTAGGGGAAGTGCCCGGTGAGTCTGGCGATCATGCCGTCGGTGATCTGCTGGGCGAGTTCGGGGGTGAAGCGCTCCGGGATCGTCTTCTGCATGGCGGCCTTCACCGCGTTGGGGAGGACGGCGATGACCCTGTCGAGGTCGGACGCCGGGATGGAGCTGTCCNNGGCTGGTACCCGGGTCGCTTCGTCGTTTCCGGCAGGCGCTCCGGCCTGGTACGTCGGAGCGGTGCCGTTCTCCTGCGGGATGAGGCCGAGGAAGCGGTGGAGATCATTCCGATTCGCTGAGGGCGTCGAGCCAGGCATCGACATCCGCTCTGCGGGCTCGAAGGTGCTTGCCGACGCGAACCCAGGCGGGGCCGAGGCCGCGTGTTCTCCAGCCGTAGATCGTGGACTTGGGGATCTGGAGCTCGTCGGCGAGATCGTCGACGGAGACCCAGTTGTGAGTGCAGGTCGCGTGCTGCGCAGCAGCCCGAACCATCTCCTTGGTTGGCATTACTTGCCGTCCTCCAGAGTTTGGTTTCTGTCGCTCCAAACATCAGCACACGTCACCTCAGGCGTCAAGCGTTTCACATCAGACTCTCCAAACTGGAGCGTCTGGTCTTGGACGCTGCATGGCTCTACCGTGGACTCATGGCAAGCGATGAGCAGCAATGGCCACTGGCCGAGATCGTTGGCAAGCGACTCAAGTTGTTCCGGGAGGAGCGAGGTGTTCGGCAGGCGGAGGTCGCCGCCGCGGCTGCCAAGTGGGGGCTGCCGTGGGCGCGGTCGAGTATCGCGGCGCTGGAGGCCGGCACTCGGAATCTCTCACTGGAAGAAACCCTGCTTCTGCCATTGATTGTGGGCGATCTTGGTGGATGGGATCAGCCGCTCATTGAGGCGGATACTTGGATCTCCATTTCTTCAACGCACCTGATTCAGGCGAAGCATCTTCCCTCGGTGGCTGCCTTGTTGACCACCCCGAGCGTAGTGAATATTGACGATACGCCACTCCGTGAAATCGCCTTTGGTGTTAGGAGTGCAGAGCAAGATCTGGCGGACGAGGGGAATCTCCTTCGAGACTTTCAGATGCACGCAGAAAGCGAGGCGTGGCGTCTCTTCTGTGCGCGCCTGTATCCCAATATTCCGCATAGTGAGATCTCGGGAGGTGCGAATCTGGGTCCCGATCTTGAGTTCGTGGCGAAAGTCGCCAAGAGGATCGAGAATCCGAACGGTGGCCCCGCCAGTTGGGGGCTAATTAACGTTCTGTCTTATGTTCTCTGGGGGAAGTCGCTCCATGAGGAGCGTGACCTGCGATCAGGCGAGCAGGGTGGGCGGAGTGATCGCGCTTTCCAGAGCGTGAAGGGGCATGTCACTCGGGATCTGATCAGTGAGTTGAGCGCTGAAGCCAAGAAGGTATGGCCTGAACTGAATGGACTCTTCGGTGAGCTAAACGAAATCTGGAATGACCGGGAAGCTTTGGAGAGGTGGGCGACGACAGCTCGCCGTCAAGCGAACCGGCTATATGCGAGCCATCGGAGGGTGGGCGAGTCGCGCAACTTCGAGGTTGAGCATCCAGCTGAAAGTGCTGCTCTTGTATCGATCGGCTCGTTCCTCGCGGAGAGGAGAAAGGAGGCGGGGCTGTCAATCAGTGAGGTCGCCGAGTTTCTGATGGAGACCCCTGAAATTGTGGATGCGATCGAGGATGGCGAGTACCTAAAGGTGCGATCGAAGGGGCGATTGGAGAAGCTTATTCGCGCGTTCGCGAGGGTGGTTGGGGTGCCACACGAGCCGATTCTTGAGGAGATTGAGGAAGCGCGAAATATGGACCGTGGCGACCTGTGACTTCCGGAGGTCAGCGGTTACCCCGTAGCCAGTCGAAGCGGATCGCGTCGTAGTCGAAGT
>NZ_LIRL01000651.1 GCF_001419795.1 Streptomyces niveiscabiei | reverse complement strand
GTGTTAGGGACGGGGCGGGTGCGGGAGTGGCTTCCTTGCGGGGCGCTCAGGCCATCCAGAAGAAGACCGCCGTCATGCGCTTGTCCTCCAGGGTCGTCCCGCAGTAACCCGTCGCGCTGTGCACGAGGTTGGCGTTGTAGAGGAGGAGGCGGTTGTACTTGTGGGGGACGCGTACGTCCTCCTCGAAGGCGTCGGGGGCGACGAAGCGGGTGCCGAGGGCGTCGACGAGGTTGTTGTGGGGGGCCTGGACGACGTTGCCGCCGAGCCGGCCGCCGGGCAGGGACTGGCGGTAGAACGCCGTACCGCAGTCCTTGGGAGCTACGGGGTTGAGGTACAGGACGGCCGCGTACCGGCACAGCGACCGCGAGTCGGTGTGCGGCCGGGGCTCGCTCTCGCCCTCCCCGACGACCTGCACGCAGTTGTGGTTGAGGGTGCCGCCGCCGGGCGCCTCCTGCACCCACAGCTTCCGCGCCCCGGTCGCCCGCATCACCAGCCGTTCCACGCGGGCGAGTTCACCGGGCTGGAGCCCCGGCATGGCCCGCAGCCCCGGCCAGGTCTCGGAGGTGTACGGGTACCCCCTGACCCAGTCCTCGTGGGCGAGGCACCGTTCCCGTACGGCGTCCACCTCAGGTATGACGTCGTCGATCACCCAGTAGTCCCGGCCCTTGGTCGGCTTCCGGTAGGGCAGTACGGGCAGCTGCGGCGCGCGTGGCTGTGGGGGCATGCGGCGAATGTAAGACCGGGGTAAGCAAGTGCTCGCCCACGTTTTGCCCAAACCCAGCCCAAGAAACTTTTTGCCACCCCGGTGAGTCGCAGGCCGTTCCCGTCCGTACTCCTGTACGTCCGATCCCGCCGCCCCCGCGCGGCGGGCTCCCCGACCGGGCAGGAGGCACGGTGCGCTTTTCACGCAACGCGATGGGAACTCTCTTCGTGGGCGGTGCCCTGAGCCTGACTCTCGCCGCACTCGCCTACCCATCGATGCTGGGTGTCAGCACCGTCTCGAAGTCCGGTGACCGGATCATCGCCAACACCCAGTGGGGGCCGTTGACCGAAGGGGAACGCGACTTCGTGGTCAAGGTGCGCGCGGCGGGACTGTGGGAGTACCCCCTCGGCCAGATCGGTGTGCAGAAGGGCAGTTCTCCGGCCGTCGTCACGGCGGGCCAGCACCTCATCGACGGCCACGCCGCGCTGGACACGACCTGCCGCAAGATCGCCCCGATGCTGAACATCACGCTGCCCAACGTGGCGAGCCCTCAGCAACAGGGCTTCGTGAGCCAGCTCCAGTCGGAGAACGGCGCGAAGTTCGACACCGACTACGCCAACATCCTGCGCATGACGCACGGTTCGATCTTCAACACGATCGCGAAGATCCGCTCCACCACCAAGAACACCCTGATCCGGGCGCTGGCGGACCAGGCGAACGACACCGTCCTCGACCACATCACGGTGATGGAACAGACCGGTCTCGTCGACTACAACCAGACCATCTTCCAGCAGACGACTCCGCCGAAACTGCCCGACTCCGACATGACGCCGCCTCCCCCGATCCCCGGGGCGCCCATGGTCGTCCTCACCCCGCCGCCGACCGCCACCTCGACCCCGGTCGACATCGACAAGATCGTCGGAGCCAGCGCGGGCGTCACCGCGGCGCCGAACCCGGGCGGGAACAACGGGAACAACAACGGCGGTAACAACAACGGCGGCTGACGTTCCGTTAACTCACGTTAACCACGCGCGAGTTGACAGCGTTCCCGGGCGAAGATCACGATGACTCCCGCACCCCTGGCGCACCGACCGGTCGCGCCGGGTGTCCCTCCTGGTCCGTACGGCTGCCGCAGCCCGGCAGTTGTGAGCGACCAGCCACGTGATCCGACCAACCACCCCTGGCTGTACCCGATATGACGTCGCGTCATATCAGCACGCCAAGATGGGATACGCATGTCCATAGCGAGAAGTGTCACCGCGCGCCGCCTGCTGGGGACGGGCGTCGCCTCGCTCGCCCTGTGTGCCGCCTCCGTCGCCGCCGCGTCCGGCGCGTGGGCGAGCACCGGCGGCGGGCACGGCTGGAACAACGGCGGCCAGTACCGGCCCGGCACCGGCGCGGGCGAGAAGACCGAGGCCGACCGCTGCCAGTTCTCGCTCGACGGAAACACCTTCTTCGACTCGGTGAAGGTCGACGACCAGAGCCTCAAGCCCTCCAGCGACGGCAAGGTGCACGTCACCGTGCTCGGCGCGGGCGGCACCTGCACGGTCTCCCTCGCCTCCTACCTCGCGCACGGCGCGACCTTCGCCACCTCCGGCGAGCAGGTCTTCGTCGACTTCGACACCGTCACGGTGAAGAAGGGCCAGAAGGACACGCTCGACATCGCCGTCCCGAACGCGGGCTGCTTCGCGCAGGTCGACCTCTACCGGGGCGCGGTGAAGTTCGACGGCAAGAAGGAGGCCAACGACGGCTTCGAACATGGTGAGTTGCCGAAGGGCCCGGACCGCCTGGTCATCAAGGACAAGCTGATCGCCGCCTGGAACGGCGGTACGAAGGACTGCACCGTCACCGAGCAGCCGCCGGCCTCGACGCCGCCGGTCACCCCGCCCGCCGAGCAGCCCCCGGCCAC
>NZ_LIRL01000650.1 GCF_001419795.1 Streptomyces niveiscabiei | reverse complement strand
GACAGGTGCGAAGGACCCCCATGCGCCTGAGGATGGCGACACTCCTGGCCGCCGCGCTGCTCGCCTTCACCGCCACGACGACGAGCGCCACCGCTACGCCGCGTGCCACCCCTACGACGGCGAGCGCCGCCCCCGTCTACCCCGACCCCCAGCCCATCACCGGCCAGCAGATCATCCACGACCCCACCGTCATCCGCCTCAAGTCCGGCGGATACGCGGCCTATTCGACCGGCGGCGTGATCGGCGCCCGTCTCTCCGAGGACCGCGTCCACTGGACCGACGCGGGCAACGCCTTCGCGACGCCCCCGAGTTGGTGGTACGAGTACAACGACACCGGCGACCCCTGGGCGCCCGACATCACCTACCGCAGCGGCACGTACTGGCTGTACTACGCCGTCTCGTCCTGGGGCACCAACCACTCCGCGATCGGCTTCGCGACCTCCCCCTCCGGTCTCCCCGGCACCTGGACCGACCACGGCAAGGCGTTCACCTCCGAACGCACGGACACCTTCAACGCCATCGACCCGGCGTTGATCCAGGCCGGCGGGAAGCTGTGGATGAGCTTCGGCTCGTACTGGACCGGCATCCGCATGGTCGAGCTGGACCGCAGGACCGGCCGGGCCGTCCCCGGCGCCGAGGTCCACCACCTCGCGACCCGCCCCGACGCGCCGTACGCGGTCGAGGGGCCGTCCATCGTCCGGCACGGCCGGTACTACTACCTCTTCGCCTCCTACGACACCTGTTGTGCCGGAGTGAACTCCACGTACAAGATCAGGGTGGGCCGCTCCACCTCGGTGACCGGCCCTTATACCGACAGCCAGGGCCGTCCCCTGCTGGAGGGAGGCGGCGACCTCGTACTGGAGAGCCACGGGAGGTACGTGGGTACGGGGGGCGAGTCGGTCTTCCGGGACCGGGGACGGGACTGGCTGGCGTACCACTACTACGACGCCGACGACAACGGCGTACCGAAGCTGGGACTGAACCGGCTGGACTGGACGAGGGACGGCTGGCCGCACGTCGTCTAGTCCTCCCGGCCTAGCACCGCACTACCACAGCACCACGGCACGCCCCGGCCCACAGCACCGCAGCACGAAAGGAAGACATGCGCACCGCCCGCTTCACACTGGACCCCGCCTTCACGGTCGGCGAGGTCAGCCCCCGGCTCTTCGGCTCGTTCGTCGAACACCTCGGCCGCTGCGTCTACACCGGCATCTTCGAGCCCGGCCACCCCGCCGCCGACGCCGAGGGCCTGCGTCAGGACGTCCTCGACCTGGTCCGCGAACTCGGTGTCACCACCATCCGCTACCCCGGCGGCAACTTCGTCTCCGGCTACAAGTGGGAGGACTCGGTCGGCCCGGTGGAGGACCGCCCCCGCCGCCTCGACCTCGCCTGGCGCTCCACCGAGACCAACCGCTTCGGCCTCTCGGAGTACATCGCCTTCCTGCGCAAGCTCGGCCCGCAGGCGGAGCCGATGATGGCCCTCAACCTCGGTACCCGAGGGGTGGCCGAGGCACTGGAACTCCAGGAGTACGCCAACCACCCCTCAGGTACTGCCCTCGCGGAGCTACGGGTGGCGCACGGGGACAAGGAGCCCTTCGGCATCAAGCTCTGGTGCCTGGGCAACGAGTTGGACGGCCCCTGGCAGACCGGCCACAAGACCGCCGAGGAGTACGGCCGGATCGCCGCCGAGACGGCCCGCGCGATGCGCCAGATCGACCCGGGCGTCGAACTCGTCGCCTGCGGCTCCTCCAGCCAGTCCATGCCGACCTTCGCCGCCTGGGAGGCGACGGTCCTGGAGGAGACGTACGACCTCGTCGACTACATCTCCCTGCACGCCTACTACCAGCCCGAGAACGGCGACGTCGACTCCTTCCTGGCCTCCGCCGTCGACATGGAGTCCTTCATCGAGAACGTGGTCGCCACCGCCGACCACATCGGCGCGAAGCTGAAGTCGAAGAAGAAGATCAACCTCTCCTTCGACGAGTGGAACGTCTGGTACATCTCGGAGTGGCACGAGATCGAGAACTCCGGCGAGCGCGACTGGGCCGAGGCCCCCCGCCTCCTGGAGAACAACTACAGCGTCATGGACGCCGTCGTCTTCGGCTCCCTGCTCGTCGCCCTGCTGCGGCACGCCGACCGCGTCACCGTCGCCTGCCTCGCCCAGCTGGTCAATGTGATCGCCCCGATCCTGACCGAGCCGGGCGGGCCCGCGTGGCGGCAGACCACGTTCTTCCCGTTCGCGCAGGCCGCGCGGTACGGGCGGGGCGAGGTCCTCGACGTACGGGTGGACTCGCCGACGTACGACACGAAGAAGTTCGGCGAGACCGACCTGCTGCACGCCACCGCCGTACGCGGGGAGGACGGGTCGGTGACCGTGTTCGCGGTGAACCGGAGCCGTACCGAGGAGCTACCGCTGGAAGTAGCTCTCGGGGGGCTCGGCGTCGAGCGGGTCGTCGAGCACAGTGTCCTCGCCGACGCCGACCCTGATGCGCGTAATACCCTCGCCGAGCCCGAGCGGGTCACTCCGCACGCGGCCGAGGGCACCGCGCTGACGGACGGCACCCTCACCGCCGTACTGGAGCCGCTCTCCTGGAACGTCATCCGCCTCGCGTGAGGCGTGCCCGCCCCGTTCCGCCCGTGCCGGAGACTGCCCCCACAATGGGCGCATGAGGATCTCGGCACGGGCGGACTACGCGGTACGGGCGGTACTGGAGATCGCCGTACGCCAGGGGGACGACCCGGTGAAGACGGAGACCGTAGCCCTCGCGCAGGACATTCCGCACAAGTTCCTGGAAGGGATCCTCGGCGACCTGCGCCGCGCGGGCGTCGTCGACAGCCGGCGCGGCGGGGGCGGGGGGTACCGGCTCGCGCGGGACGCCGCCGCGATCACCGTCGCGGACGTCATCCGGGGGGTGGACGGGCCGATCGTCTCGGTACGGGGGGAGCGGCCGACGGAGCTGTCGTACAAGGGGACCGCCGAACCCCTGCTCCCGCTGTGGATCGCGCTGCGGGCCAACGTGCGGCGGATCCTGGAGGGGGTCACGATCGCGGACCTCGCGGGGGACGCGCTGCCGGGTCCGGTACGGGCGCTGGCGGCGGAACCGGCGGCCTGGGAGAACCCCTGAGACGCGCGCCCGGGACGCGCCCCCTAGACAGCTCCGCGTAGCCCTTGAGCCGTAACCGTGTAGTACTCACGTAGCACCCGTATGTGAACGGGACTCCTGTGAATGGCCGGAGTTCGACGTAGGCGCCGAACTCCCCAGTCCCTACGATGCGTTCGCCCCGGCCTTCACGGAAAGCGCACAGATTCTCCATAGGATTCCGGCCGAGGCGCGACCACCCCCCACGGACCGTTTCACGGGAGACCCCATGAGAACCGGTGCACTTCTGCTCGGCGGCGCGGCTGCCGCCCTCCTCGCCACGGCGCTCCCCGCCCAGGCTGACCCGGTGTTCGTCGACCCGCCGCCGGACAAGATCGTCATCAACCTCGCGACCATCAACGGCTCCGGCTGCCCCGCCGGCACCGCGGCCGTCGCCGTCTCCGAGGACAACACCGCCTTCACCGTCACCTACAGCGACTACCTCGCGCAGGCCGGCGGCAACTCCGACCCGACGGCGTTCCGCAAGAACTGCCAGCTCAGCATGGTCGTCCACGTCCCCGGCGGCTTCACCTACGCGATCGCGAGCGTCGACTACCGGGGCTTCGCGTCCCTCCAGCGCGGCGCGAGCGGCATGCAGCGGGCCTCGTACTACTTCCAGGGCTCCCCGCAGACGGTGTCCAAGAGCCACAGCTTCAACGGCGCCCTCACCGACAACTGGCAGGCCACCGACTCCACCGAGTGGGCTCAACTCGTGTGGGCGCCCTGTGGAGTCCAGCGCAACTTCAACGTCAACACCGAGGTGCGGGTGACCGCCGGGTCGCAGTCGCCGGGCAAGGTCAGCTTCATGACCATGGACTCGACGGACGGCGAGCTCTCGACGATCTACCACGTCGCGTGGAAGGAGTGCCCGGCGAAGTAACTCCCCGGCGGACGGCGCCGGTGCGAGCAACAGCCGCCGTCACAAGGGGAGTTGCTGCAACTCCCGTCGGGACGGCCCCGGTTGGCGCCGGGGCCGCCCCGCCCGGCTACCTCTCGACGCCGAGCGTCAGCGTGCCGGAGTAGCCCGAGGCCGGTGAACTGCCCAGCGCGGCAAGGGTGAGGAGGCCCGACGCGGCGCCCCCGTCGTCGTAGATCGAGTCCTGCGCGAGCGTCGTACGGGGCACCGTGTTCGTGCTGTACGGCGTCAGCGCGCCGACCCTCGCCGTGACCGTCTCGTCGAAGAACAGCTGGCCGGTGTGGAGTTCCTGGCCGCCGGTGAACGAGCCGTCCGGGGTGAGCGTGACGTCCGTGTGGACCTTCACATGGATGTGGATGCAGCGTCCCCGGTACCAGCCCGGGTACACCGTCGTGATGGCGGCGACCCCGGCGGAGTTCGTCAGGACGCCGCCGCGCAGGAACGTGCCGCTGTCCGGCTCGCTGTGGCCGTTGCTGCCGACGAAGCCGGAGTACTCGCCCAGCACGTCCGCTTGCCAGATCTCCACCAGCGCGTTCGGGATCACCGCGCAGGTGTCGTCGTCCACGACGGTGAGCGTGAGCTTCAGCGGGAAGCCGGCCTTGCCCTCGGTGATGTCCGCCCTGACGTACTGCCCGTCGAGATAGTAGGGACCTTCCGTCATCTCCTTCGTCAGCGTGCAGACGGCCGCCGCGGCGACCGGCTCTGCCTTCACCGTCTGCGAGCCCGCGGTTCCTCGCGCGGACGCGACGCCTACGGCCAGGGTCGCGGCCGTCGCCCCGCCCGCGACCAGCAGGGCGCGCCGGCCGACGGGGAGGCGGGGTTCGGGGGTGCTCGATGATTTCTCTGTCATGGACACGGCACCATAGGGGCGGTTCCTGTATCTGAGCTGTCAGATAAGTAAAGTGACGGCTCGTCAAGTCGTCTGTCGGACAGGAGCGTTGGGGGAGGCCGGGCGGTCCGGCGTTTTCGAAGAGTTTCGAGTGGATGCCAGGGTCGTTGACGCGCAAAGGGTTCGATTCTACCGTCCCGTCCGATGACGCGACCGCCGTTCGGGAGACCGAACGGTGAACTCCCCCCACCCCAAGGAGCGTCCAGGTGATCCGTACCTCCCGCAGAGCCGCACTGCTCGCCCTCCCCGCCGCGTTTCTGCTCGCGCTGATGCCGACCGCCGCCTCCGCCTACCCCAACCCCGGCCGGGTCACAGGGAGTACGGTCGTCCATGACCCGACGATGATCAAGACCTCCGGCGGGCGGTACCTGCTCTACGCGACCGGGGGCGGCATCTCGTACCGGACCTCCACCGACCGGACCGCGTTCAGCGCCGGCGGCGACGCCTTCGCCAGGAAGCCGAGTTGGTGGTCCTCGTACGGGGCCACCGAAGCCTGGGCGCCGGACATCTCGTACCGCGGCGGCAAGTACCTGCTCTACTACGCCGTTTCGACCTTCGGGTCCAACAAGTCGGCGATAGGGCTGGCCACTTCGCCCACCGGGCTGCCCGGGTCCTGGACCGACCAGGGCACCGTCTACACCTCCGCCACCTCCAGCGACTACAACGCCATCGACCCCAACCTCTTCGTGAACGACGACGGCAAGTGGTGGCTGTCGTTCGGGAGTTGGTGGACGGGCCTGAAGATGATCCAGCTCGACCCCGGCACCGGCAAGCAGCTCGCGGGCAACACGACCCGGTACTCCATCGCGTCCCGCCCCACCGGGACGAAGGCGGTCGAGGCGCCGTTCGTCGTGAAGCGCAACGGGTACTACTACCTCTTCGCGTCGTACGACACGTGCTGCGCGGGCACGAGCTCGACGTACAAGGTCAAGGTCGGCCGCGCCACCAGCGTCACGGGCCCGTACTACGACAAGAACGGCGTCGCCCTGACGAACAACGGCGGCACCCCCGTCCTGGAGACCCACGGCAGTGTCATCGGCCCCGGCGGCCAGTCCATCATGGCCGACTCCGACGGCGACCTGATCGTCTACCACTACTACGACGGCAACGACAACGGCACCCCCAAGCTCGGCATCAACCTGCTGAACTGGAGCTCGGGCTGGCCGGTGGCCTACTGAGACACGAAGAAAGGGCGGCACCCGTAGTCCCCCGGTATCCCTCCCGATACTGAAGTACTACGGATACCGCCCTGGCTCTCAGGTACTACGCCACAGAGCCCGGCGGGCCCCGGAGGGTACTACCCCGCCTGCCCCATCCCCGCCGCGTTCGGCCAGCTCCCCGCGTTCGGCCACCCCGTGGCCGGCGCCGGGGTCAGCCCGTTCGTCCCCCGGACCTGGGCCGCCGTGAGCCCGCCTCGCGCCGGTACGCCGGGCGGCGTCATACCGGGCACACCGGCCGGCGGAACCGGCGACGCGGCGGGAGCCATCGACGGAGCGGGAGCCATCGGCGGCACCGGGGCCTGCGGCATCGGAGCCGCCTGAGGCGCCGGCATCGGTATGCCCGCCCCGTTCGACGGCATCGGTATCTGCTGAGGCACCTGAGCGGCCATCATCGGCGCCCCCATCGGCGCCTGCCCCATGACCTGCCCCATGGCCGGAGCCATCGCCGCGGGCTGCATCGCAGCCGGAGCGGCAGGAGCAGCAGGAGCAGCGGAAGCCGCCGGAGCAGCCGGAGCCATAGAAGCCGCCGGCGCCATGGAGGCCACCGGCGCCATAGAAGCCGCCGGAGCCATGGAGGCCACCGGCGCCATGGAAGCAGCCGGCGCCATGGAAGCCACCGGCGCCAAGGGACTCGGCGCAACCGGCGGAGCCACCGGCATCTGCGACGGCAGTCCGGCTCCGACGGCCGCCGCCATCGGAGCCGGGGCGCCGGCCGCGAGGGCCTGAGCGGCAAGTCCCTGCATGCCGGCGCCGTTCGTGACCAGCCGGTCGACCGCGGCCGTACCGGAGCTGTACCCCACCGCAGGGGCCAGCTCGGGCACGGGGTTGCCCCGGCGCGTCCCGTAGAGCACCTGTTCCATGCCGGACACCAGACGGCGTACGTCGACCTGGGGGCGCACCACGAGCCGCAGGAAGCGGCTGGAGGAGCCGATCTTGTTGCCGCACTCCCGGACCAGGACCCGGTGCTCGGTGAGCAGCCGGTCGCGGACCACCGTCCCCTCGGCCCCCACCGGAAGACGGACGAAGAGGAAGTTCCCCTGCGAGGGGTAGACCGTGAGCCCCGGCAGCGCGGAGAGCTGACTGGCCATCTCCAGCCGGTCCTTGCGCACCTGCATCAGACTCTGGGCGTACTCGGGCCCGTGGTCCTTCAGCATGAACACCACGTGCTCGGCGAAGGAGTTGAGGTTCCACTTCGGCAGCATCGAGCGGACCTTGCCGGCCAGCGACGGGTTCGCGACGAGGTACCCGAACCGGATCCCGTGCAGCCCGAAGTTCTTGCCGAGGCTGCGCAGCACGACGACGTTCGGCCGCAGCATGGCCTCCTGGACGACGCTGGGTTCCTGCTCGGCGTCGGAGAACTCCAGGAACGACTCGTCGATGACGATGAGGTCGAGGTCGGCCATCGTGTCCATGAACTGCACCAGCGCCTGCCGGTGCTGGAAGCCGCCGTCGGGGTTGTTGGGGTTGCAGATCACCGCGACCCGCGTCCCCCGGGTCCGGATGAACTCCGCGTACTGCGCGAGGTCGAGGACGAACCCGTTGGCCTCCTGGAGCGGGAACATGTCGACCCGCTTGCCGGTCTCCATCGGCTGGTCGGTCCACCGCCCGAACGTCGGCACCGGCACCGCGAGCGACTCGCGCACCAGCAAGTGGTCGATCCAGGTGATGAGTTCGGTGGAGCCGTTGCCCATCGCCACGGCCTGCGGCGGGAGTTGGAGGAGGTTGCACAGCTCGGACGTGATCGTGTCGGCGCTGCTCGGGTAGTACGTGATGATGTCGCGGAACCGCGCCGCCATGTCGTCGAACATCGCGGGCGTCGGGAAGTACGGGTTGCACGGGATACAGAAGTCGACCGGGCCGGTGCCCTCCCCGCCTTCTCGCGTCAACGCGGCCATCGACGGGCTGTGCGCCGTCGTGCTGCGGAACAACGAGGTGACGTTGTCGGCCATGGAACCTCCGTTGTGGGCGGGCCCGTTGGGGACGACCGGGCCCGTCGCGGCTGGGCGGCCCGGACGAAGAAGCCCGGGCCGCCCCTACATACGGAGGCTGGAGTGGCGCTGTTCACCCACTGAGAAATCGGTAAGAGGTTGTGAGTCTTCTGTGGGCAACGTCCGTATGGCTAAAGCCTGTTCACCGGCTCGAGCTCACCGCGCGCTGAACGAGTGCACCGTCCGCGTCCGGTACGTCTGCCCCGGCCGCAGCGTCGTCGAGGGGAACTTCGGCTGGTTCGGCGCGTCCGGGAAGTGCTGCGTCTCCAGGCAGAGCGCGTCACCCTGGCGGTAGACGTGCCCGTCGGTCCCGGTCAGGGTGCCGTCGAGGAAGTTGCCGGAGTAGAACTGGAGCCCCGGCTGGTCGGTGGCGATCTTCAGGGTGCGGCCGGTCTTCGGGTCGCGCAGCGTCGCGACGTGCACCGGCTTCGCCGTGATCCCCTTGTCCAGCACCCAGTTGTGGTCGAACCCCTTGGCGAGGATCAGCTGGTCGTGCCCGGCGCGGATGTCGCGGCCGATGGCCTTGGGCTTGCGGAAGTCGAAGGGGGTGCCGGCGACCCGGGCCAGCTCACCCGTGGGGATGAGGCCGGAGTCGGTCGGGGTGTAGCGGCCGGCGGCGATCGTCAGCTCGTGGTTCTCGATCGTGCCGCTGCCCTCGCCCGCGAGGTTCCAGTACACGTGGCTCGTGAGGTTGACGACGGTGGCCTTGTCGGTGGTGGCCTCGTAGTCGATGACCCAGTCGCCGTGCTTGGTGAGCGTGTACGTCACCTTGGTCTTCAGCGTCCCCGGGTAGCCCATCTCCCCGTCGGCGCTGGTGTAGTACAGGCGCAGCCCGACGTCCGTGCCCTTGACGAACGGCTCGACGTTCCAGACGTGCTTGTCGAAGCCCTTGGCGCCGCCGTGCAGGCTGTTGTCGCCGTCGTTCACGGACAGCTGGTACTGCTTGCCGTCCAGGGTGAACTTGCCCTTGCCGATGCGGTTGCCGTACCGCCCGATCAGCGCGCCGAAGTAGGGGGACTTGGCGACGTAGTCCTCCAGGTTGTCGAACCCGGCGGAGATGTTGGCGTAGTGGCCCTTGCGGTCCGCCGTCTCCAGCGAGTGGACGATACCCCCGTACGACAGGACCTTCAGCTTCGTCCCGCCGTTGGCCAGCGACCAGACGTACACCTTGGTGCCGTCGGCGAGCGTGCCGAAGAGCTTGCGCGACGGAGCCCTGCCGCCGGAGGCTGCCCCTGAAGTACTGGTACCCGTGCTCGCCTCGGCCGTCCCGCCGAGGGTGCTCGCGGCGATGCCCGCCGCGGCGGCGCCCGCGATGACCGTGCGTCTGTTCAGTTCCATATCTGCGGCCCCTTATGGGAAGGGCCCCACCCCCTCGGGGGTGAGGCCCGGAGATGGTTACGAACCGGACTTGCGCTTGTTCCACACGTCGAACCCGACCGCGGCCAGCAGGGCGAGGCCCTTGATGACCTGTTGCCAGTCGGAGCCGACGCTCAGGAGGTTCATGCCGTTGTTCAGCACACCGAGGACGAGACCGCCGATGATCGCGCCGAGGACGGTACCCACGCCGCCGCTCATGGACGCGCCACCGATGAACGAGGAGGCGATGGCCTCCAGTTCGAAGCTCAGACCCGCCTTCGGAGACGCCGCGTTCAGACGGGCGGCGACCACCAGACCCGCCAGGGCCGCGAGCACGCCCATGTTGAGGAAGACAAGGAAGGTGACCTTCTTGTCCTTGACGCCGGACAGCTTGGCCGCCGGGAGGTTGCCGCCGATCGCGTAGATGTGCCGCCCGAACACCGAGTTGCGCATCAGGTAGCCGTAACCCACCACCAGCACACCGAGGATGAGCAGGATGATCGGCGCGCCCTTGTAGCTGGCGAGCAGCATCGTCACCGCGAGGATCGCCGCCGAGATCGCGACGATCTTCAGCAGGAACAGGTTGAACGGCACGACGTCGAGCGCGAACTCCTGCTGCCGCTTGCGGTCCCGGACCTCCTGGATGACCGTGAAGGCGATCAGGACGAAGCCCAACAGCAGCGTGATGTTGTGGTAGTTGGTGTCCGGACCGGCCTCGGGCAGGAAGCCGTTGCCCATCTTCTGGAGCCCGTCGGGGAACGGGCCGAGGGTCTGGCCCTCCAGCAGGATCTCCGTCAGCCCGCGGAAGAGCAGCATCCCGGCGAGGGTGACGATGAACGAGGGTATGCCGAAGTAGGCGATGAGGAAGCCTTGTACGGCCCCGGCGACCGCCCCCACCAGCAGGCACAGCACCAGCGCGACCGGCCAGGACACGCTGTGCTGCACGGTCAGTACGGCCGCGAAGGCACCGACGAACGCCGTCACCGAACCGACCGACAGGTCGATGTGCCCGGCGATGATGACCAGCATCATGCCGATGGCCAGGATCAGGATGTAGCTGTTCTGGAGGACCAGGTTGGAGACGTTGCGCGGCAGCAGCAGGTCGCCGCTGGTCCAGACCTGGAACAGCAGGATGATCAGGCCGAGCGCGATCAGCATGCCGTACTGGCGCATGTTGCGGCGCAGGCCGTTCAGCACCAACTGGAGGAGATTCCCGCCGGCTTGGGAGCCACCGCCCTTGCCGGGCGGAGCCGCTGCCGGGCTCTTGTCGGTCACGTCGGTGCTCATCGCGTTACCTCTTTGTCCTTCGTCATCTGACGCATCAGCACTTCCTGCGTGGCCTCGGCCCGCGAGAACTCACCGGTGAGCCGCCCGGCGGCCATGGTGTAGATGCGGTCGCACATGCCGAGCAGTTCGGGCAGTTCGGAGGAGATGAAGACGACCGCCTTGCCCTGGGCGGCCAACTGGTCGATGACCGTGTAGATCTCGTACTTGGCGCCCACGTCGATCCCGCGCGTGGGCTCGTCCAGGATCAGCACCTCGGGACCCGCGAAGATCCACTTGCTGAGGACGACCTTCTGCTGGTTGCCGCCGGAGAGCTTGCCCACCGGCTCGAACACCGTCGGCGCCTTGATGTTCATCGACTTGCGGTAGCCCTCGGAGACCTTCTGCTCCTCGTGCTCGTCGACGATGCCCCGCTTGGCGACCTTGCCCAGCGCGGTCAGCGAGATGTTGCGGTTGATGGTGTCGATGAGGTTCAGGCCGTAGTGCTTGCGGTCCTCGGTGACGTACGCGATGCCGTGCTGGACGGCCTCGGCGACCGTCTTCGTCCGGATCTCCTTGCCGTCCTTGAGGACCGTGCCGCCGCCGTAACGGCCGTACGTGCGGCCGAAGACGCTCATCGCCAGCTCGGTGCGGCCGGCTCCCATCAGGCCCGCGATGCCGACGATCTCCCCACGCCGTACGTGAAGTGACACATCGTCAACCACCTTGCGGTGCTGGTCGATCGGGTGACCCACGGTCCAGCCCTTGATCTCCAGGGCCGGCGCGTCGTCCACCTCCCCGTCGTACGTGCTGCGTTCGGGGAAGCGGTGGTCGAGGTCGCGGCCGACCATGCCGCTGATGATCCGGTCCTCGGTGGTCTCCGCCGCCTTCACGTCCAGCGTCTCGATGGACCGGCCGTCGCGGATGATCGTCACCGAGTCGGCGACCTTGCGGATCTCGTTGAGCTTGTGGGAGATGATGATCGAGGTGATGCCCTGTTTCTTCAACTCCAGGATGAGATCGAGGAGTTTGTCGCTGTCCTCGTCGTTGAGCGCCGCCGTCGGCTCGTCGAGGATCAGCAGCTTCACCTTCTTCGAGAGCGCCTTCGCGATCTCCACCAGCTGCTGCTTGCCGACGCCGATGTCGGCGACCCGGGTGTCCGGGTGGTCCGTGAGGCCCACCCGGCGCAGCAGCTGGGTGGCGTGCCGCAGCGTCTCGCGCCAGTCGATGAACCCGCCCTTGGCATGCTCGTTGCCGAGGAAGATGTTCTCCGCCAGCGAGAGGTACGGCGACAGCGCCAGCTCCTGGTGGATGATGACGATGCCGCGGTGCTCGCTCGCCCGGATGTCCTTGAACTCGCAGGGCTCACCCTCGAAGAGGATGTCGCCCTCGTAACTCCCGTGCGGGTGAACGCCGGAGAGGACCTTCATCAGCGTCGACTTGCCGGCGCCGTTCTCCCCGCAGATGGCGTGGACCTCGCCCTGACGGACGGTCAGAGTGACGTCCGAGAGCGCTTTGACACCGGGAAAGGTCTTGACGATCGAGCGCATTTCCAGGACGGGTCCCGCCATGGTCGTGCCTTCCAATCCTTATGGGCCGACGCTTACTTGAGCTGGTCCGCCGTGTAGAAGCCGCTCTGGACGAGTTCCTTCTCGTAGTTGGTCTTGTCGACGCTCACCGGCTCCAGCAGGAAGGCCGGGACGACCTTCGTGCCGTTGTCGTACGTCTTCGTGTCGTTGATCTCCGGCTTCTTGCCGTTCAGCGACGCGTCGACCATGTCGGTCGCGGACTGCGCGAGCTTGCGCAGGTCCTTGAAGACCGACATCGACTGCTGGCCCGCGATGATCGACTTCACCGACGCGATCTCGGCGTCCTGGCCGGTGATGACCGGCAGCGGCTTGGCGGCGGTGCCGTAGCCGTCGGAGCGCAGCGCGGCGATGATGCCGATCGAGATGCCGTCGTACGGCGAGAGCACCGCGTCGACCCGGCCCGAGGTGTACGTCGAGGTGAGGATGTCCTCCATGCGGCGCTGCGCGGTCGCGCCGTCCCAGCGCAGCGTGGTGACCTTGGTCAGCTCGGTCTGGCCGGACTTGACGACGAGCTTCTTCGAGTCGATGTACGGCTTGAGGACGCTCATCGCGCCGCCGAAGAAGTACTTGGTGTTGTTGTCGTCGTTGGAGCCGGCGAACAGCTCGATGTTGAACGGGCCCTTGCCGCTCGCGAGGCCCAACTTGTCGACCAGGTACTGCGCCTGGAGCTTGCCGACCTTCTCGTTGTCGAACGAGGCGTAGTAGTCGACGTTCTTCGTGCCGAGGATCAGGCGGTCGTAGGAGATCACCGGGATCTTCGCGTCGGCGGCCTGCTGGAGCACGTTGTTGAGCGACTTGTTGTCGATCGCCGCGATGATCAGCGCCTTGACGCCCTGCGTGATCAGGTTCTCGATCTGCGAGACCTGCTGGTCGGGCTCGTCCTCGCCGTAGACCAGCTTCGTCTTGTAGCCCTTGGCCTCCAGGTCCTTCACGACGTTCTTGCCGTCGGCGATCCACCGCTCGGAGGACTTGGTCGGCATCGAGATACCGACCAGGGCGCCCTTGCTGCTGTCGCCCGACTTCTCCTCGCTGCCGCCCTCGCCGCTCTGGCCGCAGGCGGACAGGGTCAGGGCGAGGGAGGCGGCGCCGGCTATGGCGGCGAGTACGGCTCTGCGGTTGCGCATGGTGATCAATCCTTGTGTTCTCGTCGTTGAGAGACCGGCGTCCCCGTCAGGCGCCGGGTCGTGCACGCTGTGTACGGCTGCTCAGTCCCCGGTCGGGAAGCGGTTGAGCGTTCCCGGCAGCCGGGAGCCGAGCGGCGCCATCGCGCCGTCCGCGCCGTGCCGGGCGAGCAGGTCCAGGGCGAGCCGGCCGCGCCGGACCCGTTCCCGGGCGGTGTCCAGGGTGACGTCCCGCAGGTGGGTGCCCCACGGGTAGATCGAAGGCGCCTTGGACAGACCGAACTTGAGGTAGAGCGGTGCGCCGCGCCGGATCAGCTCGGCGACCTCGTACATCCGCACGTAGCCGCCGAGGTCGTCGGGGGCCTCGATGTACATGTCCATGGGAGCGCCCGACACCCGCCGGATCTCGGTGAGGTGATCCAGCGTCAGATCGCTGGGCACGTTCACCGAGTCGGCGCCGAGCCGCTCGTAGACCGCGTACGCCGCCGGGTTGACCGGGCCGATCAGCGCGGACACCTTCAGCGTGGTGTCGGCGGGGATGATGCCCTGCTCGCGGGCGCGGTGCAAGGTCCACAGCACGCCCTCGTCGGCGACGAGCAGACACTTGACGCCCAACTCCGTGGCCCGGACGGCGTCTTCGACACAGCCGGCGACCGCGTCGTGGCCGCGGGCGCGCAGGCCGCCGCCGCGCGAGTCGGTGCGGGTGGAGCCGCCGATGTCCCAGGTGCCGCGCGGGCCGGTGAACAGGCAGAGCTCGATGTCGCGTTCGGCGGTCGCCTCGACCATCTCGGTGATCTCGGCGTCGGACAGCATCCACACCCCGCTGCCCTGGCTGATCCGGTGGATCGGCACGTCGAGGCGGGAGGACTCCTTGAGTACGACGGCCAGCGCTTCGGGACCCTCGCAGGAAGGGACCTCGGTGCGCCAGGTGCCGCCGCCCGGGAAGGTGTGGGCGGAGGCGTCGGCGGGGTCGAGGGCGGGCGCACCCAGGCCGAGCGCGGTGAGCACGGGCTCACCGGGACGACGGGCTGCCGGAACGGAAGCGTCGGTCACAAGCTTTCCTTCGTTGTCCTGGAGGTTCGATATTTCGGACGAGGTTCGCGGCTCGGGGTGCGGGTGGAGCGCGGGGGTGGAGCGCGGGTACCTCTCGAGAGGTACGCGGGTACTTCTCGAGAGCTACAGGTACCGGGGTACTACGGCTTCAGCAGGACCTTGCCGACCTTCGGATCCCCGGAGCCGACCAGCTCGATCGCCTCGGAGAACTCCGCGAGCGGCAGCTCGTGCGTCACCAGCGGCAGCGGATCGAGGAGCCCGGCGCCGAAGACCCGCACGGTGTGCGCCCAGGCGTCCGGCGGCGCCCCGAACACGGTGTGCACCTCCAGCTGCCGTACGACGAGGTCGGTCGGGTCGAGACCCTCGGCGCCCGGCGCCGGGATCCCGGTCAGCACCAGCCGCCCCCCGCGCCGCAGCAGCGAGGCCGCCGTACGCGCCGCCGAGGCGGAACCGGCCGTCTCGATCACCACGTCGAAGTCGTCCGACAGCTCTTGGTCGCGCGTGCGGAAGTCGCTCGCCCCGAACTGCCGCGACAGCGCCTCCCGGTCGTTCCGGGTCCCCACGACGAGCAGTTCGGCCGGCGATCCCGCCTTCAGGAACTGAACGGCGAACATCCCGAGCGTCCCGGTCCCGACGACCGCCACCCGCTCACCCGGCAGCGCGTTCGCCTTGATCGCGGCAGCCGCGATACAGGCGGCCGGTTCCAGCAGCGCGGCGGCGGTCAGGTCCGCGTCCTCCGGGAGAACGTGCAGCAACCGGGCCGGAAGCGTCAGCGTCGAGGCCATCGCGCCCGGCTGCGTGAACCCGGTCTCCTCGTACCCGTCGGTGCACAGCGTCGTCTCACCGGCGTGACAGCGGTCGCACACCTGGCAGTTGCGGAAGCCCTCCCCGACGACCTTGCGGCCTACGAGAGTTGAAGGCACCCCGGCGCCGACCGCCTCGACGGTCCCGGACCACTCGTGACCCGGCGTGAGGGGGTAACGGACGTACCCCTCGGGCCTGTTGCCCTGGTACACCTCGCGGTCGCTGCCGCAGATGCCCGTCGCGTGGACCCGTACCAGCGCCTCGCCCGCCAGCGGCTCGCGCGGCGTGTGCGGCTCGACGCGGTGCTCGCCCGGCGCCTGGACGACGACCTGCGTGCTCACTGCGTGCCCTTCGGCTTGCGCTGCTCCCAGCCCTCGGCCCACAGGTCGAACCGGGCCTGCTGCTGCGGGAATTCGGCCGCCGCGTCCGCGTCGAACTCGACGCCGAGACCCGGCGCGTCCGACAGGTGGAAGCACCCAGTCTCGGGGTCGACCTCAGGCGCACCCTTCACGATCTTCTTGATCTCCGCGTCCGCGAAGTCGTTGAAGTGCTCCAGGATCTTGAAGTTCGGGGAGGTGAACCCGACTTGGAGCGAGGCGGCGGTCAGCACGGACCCGCCGACGTTGTGCGGGGCGACCAGCATGTAGTGCGTCTCGGCGGTCGCCGCGAGCTTGCGGGTCTCCCAGATGCCGCCGATGTGGCCGACGTCCGGCTGGATGATGTCCACGGCCTGGCTCTCGAACAGCTCGCGGAACTCGATGCGGTCGTGGATGCGCTCACCGGTCGCGACCGGGATGTCGACCTTCGCCGCAACCTTTTCGAGAGCTTTCAGGTTCTCCGGCGGGCACGGCTCCTCCAGCCACGCGGGCTTGAAGGGCGCGAGCTCGTTCGCCAGGCGCACGGCGGTGGACGGCGAGAACCGGCCATGCATCTCCAGCATCAGCTCCGCGTCCGGGCCGATCGCGTCGCGCACGGCCTCGATCAGCGAGACCGCGTACAGGGTCTGCTCGTGGTCCAGCTCGAAGTGGCCGGTCCCGAACGGGTCGATCTTCAGCGCCTTGTACCCGCGCGCCATCACGCCCTGCGCGGCCTTGTGGTACGCCTCGGGGGTGCGCTCGGTGGTGTACCAGCCGTTCGCGTACGCCTTGACCTTGTCGGTCACCTTGCCGCCCAGCAGCTGCCACACCGGCACGCCCAGGGCCTTGCCCTTGATGTCCCAGCAGGCCATCTCGATGACCGCGATGCCGGACATCACGATCTCGCCGGCACGGCCGTAGTCGCCGTACTTCATCCGGCGCACGAGGTCTTCCGTCGCGAACGGGTCGGAGCCGAGAATGTGGTTGGTCTCGGCTTCGCGCAGGTAGCCGATCAGTGCGTCGGTGTGGCCCAGCATCCGGGTCTCGCCGACTCCGGTGATCCCTTCGTCAGTGTGCACCTGGACGTAGGTCAGGTTGCGCCACGGCGTCCCGACCACGTGTGTGCTGATTCCGGTGATACGCACGGATGTTGCCCCTCAGCTGTTCGAGATTTCGTCACACGTTCGAAATGCTGGCGTGACAGTAAGGACGGCGTGAGGGGAGTGTCAATGGGTCGAACGCATAACGGTTTCGACAGTTTCGCTCCGGCCCACCAGGTTTCGATCGCCTGTTCCCACGAAACCTCCACAGGCTCCTCTAGGAAATCCACGTGTCGGGAACCTAGTCTTCCCGCGTCATGGACTACTGCCACTCCTGCCGACGCCACCTGAACGGCGCACTCGCCTGCCCCGGCTGCGGCGCCTCCGCCGCGTCGCTACGCGCGTATCCGGAGGGGTACGGGGAGCAGGGCGGAGCGGCTCAGGAGCCGTACGGGGTGATACCCGAGGCGTACGGGTACGAGCCGGCCCCGGAACCGGTCACAGAGCCCGTCACCGAACCGGTCGCGGCCGAGTCCCCCGCGAGTACGACGGGTATGACGCCGCCGGCCGAGGGTGGCCGCGCGGCCCGCCGCCGGGGTCGTACCGTCCCCCCGGAGAGCCAGTCCGACGACACCGGCGCCACCGACGACGACAGCGCGACCGACGACGACGCCGACGGCGAGGACGGACACCCGGCGTCCGGAGCGAGCCGTCGCGATCGCAAGGCGTCCGCGCACCGAAGACGCCGTCGCCGTGCCGCACTGATCGCGGCCGGCGTGATCCTGCTCACGGCCGGTGTCGGCCTCGCGGAACTCGGCATGGACGCCCCCGGCTCCTCCTCCGGCAACCCGGCGGCGGCCGGCGGCGAGTTCGCCGAGGTCGACGGCGCGTTCCCGACGCCCGGCAACCCGGCCCGTGCCCTGGACGACCCCTCCTCACCTGCGAAG
>NZ_LIRL01000065.1 GCF_001419795.1 Streptomyces niveiscabiei | reverse complement strand
AGAATGTATATAAGAGACGGGTGTCGGGACAGTCGTTCCTGGCGGACGGGGGTCTGTCGGTGGGGCGGGCGATGCTCACGTCCCGTGTCCCGGTCGCGGCCGAAGTGGCCGGGCGGGAAGAGACGGTCGCCGTCGTCGGCATGGGTGTCGTGGCACCCGGCGTCGACGGCCCGGACGCCCTGTGGGGGCGGCTCGTCGAGGGCCGCCCGGTGTTCTCGGAGCCGGGGGGACGCTTCGCGCTGGACGACTTCTGGTCCGCCGAGCGCGGGGCGACGGACCGCACGTACAGCCGGGTCGCCGGGTATGCGCACGGCGCCGGGGACTTCCTCACCGACTGGCTGCGCGCGGCGCTCCTCCAGTGCGGGCGCCCGGCCGGCCTCCGGGCGGCGTGCTTCGTGGGCGCGTGGAACGAGGGCAGCCAGCACGTCGAGGAGAGCGTCCTGGTGGAGGCCGTGGCCGAGGGCACCGGCTCCGAGGAGGTCCGTGAGGCGCTGCGCCGGCGGTATCCGCACGCCGGTGTCCTGGCCGACCACCTCCCCCGCGCTGCGGCCCGGTCCGCCCTGGAGGGCATCCTCCCCGCCGGGACGCCCGTGCAGATCATCGACAGCGCCTGCGCGTCGTCCCTGTACGCGATCGACCTCGGCGCGAAGAGCGTCCTGGACGGCGACTGCGACATCGCGTACTGCGGGGGCGCCTTCTCCCAAGGGCCGCGCTACAACGTGCTGTTCGCCCAGCTGAACGGGTTGAGCCGGGCCGGCCGGGTGCGGGCGTTCGGCGAGGACGCGGACGGCGTGCTCTTCTCCGACGGCGCGGGCCTGGTCGCCCTCAAGCGGCTGGACCGTGCGCGGGCCGACGGGGACCGGGTCCTCGCGGTGCTCGCCGGGTTCGGGGCGGCGTCGGACGGGCGGGGCAGGGCCGTCCACGCGCCCAACCGGACCGGGCAGGAACGGGCGTTGCGGCGGGCGCGTGCCGTGAACGCGGTTCCTGCGGGGCAGCTCGACTGGGTGGTGGCGCACGCGACCGGGACCCCGGTGGGGGACGCGGTGGAGCGTTCGGTGCTGGAGGAGGCGTGCCCGGGCGTCCTGTGCACGTCGAACAAGTCGGTGGTGGGGCACACCGGTTGGGCCGCCGGGGTGCTGTCGGTGATCCACGCGCTCCAGGGCCTCGCGCATTCGACGGTGCCCGCGCAGGTCCCCTGCGAGGGGATCACCCCGTCCGCGCTGCGCATCCCGGCACACGCGGCTCCGCTCCCCCGGCAGCCGGACCGGCCCCGCACGGTGGGCGTCTCCTCGTTCGGGTTCGGCGGCACCAACGCACACCTCCTCCTCCAGGACGAGTCGACGCCCCGCTCGCAGCCCCCGGTGCTCGACGGGGACCCGGTGGTCGTCGTCGGCTGGTCCGCGCATCTGCCCGGGACGCCGGACGAGACGGAGGTCTTACGGCGCCTGGCGCGCGGACTCCCGTTGGCAGAGCGGTCGTTCGGGGCGCCGTACCCGGTGCCGCCGGTCGGCGAGGTGCGGATGCCGCCGCGTACCGCCGCCGTGATCGACCCGGCCCAGTTGATGGCGTTGCAGGTCGCGGCGCGGCTCGCGCCCTTCTGGGAGGGGCTGGCGGAGACCACGGGGGTGATCGCCGCGCACACCGGGGTGCCGGTCAACTCGGCGGACGTCAGCGTGCGTTGCTATGCGCGCTCCCTCGGCAGCGAGCCCGTGCAGGCGTTCGTGGAGAGCGTGCTGGAGCGTACGGAGGCTGCGGGCGAGGACACGCTCGCGGGGCTGATGCCGAACGTGGTCCCCGCGCGGGTGGCCGCCGCGCACGATCTGCACGGGCTGACGATGACCGTGGACACGGGGCCCACCTCGGGGCGTACGGCGCTGAGGACCGCGCAGAAGTACTTGTGCAGGGGGGAGTTGGACGTGGCGCTCGTCCTCGGTGCGAACGGCGGCAGCACTCCCCTGTTCGCTCGCCTCCACGGTCTGCCCGAACTCGCCCCCGCCGAAGGGGCTTTCGCGTTCGTCCTCACCCGCGCGTCGGTCGCCCGCTCCAGGGGCTGGGCCGTCCTGTCCCCGCTGGGCGACCTGCTGTCGGCGCTCCCGGACCGGCAGGGCTTCGCCACGGACCGCACGTATCTGGCGGCGGACGACCTGGTCGACGCCCTGCGCCGACTCCCCCTCGCCGAACCCCGGCTGACTCGCCGTCACACGGTCGCCTGGGTCCGTTCCGGAGCCGTACCGGCCCCTCCGGACCGCCTCACCCCGGACACCCTCGTCCTCTCCGACTCCCCCGTCCCCGGCCTCCCTTCCACCTCCCGCCTGTTGACCCTGCGGCCCGGCGACGACCCCCAGACGTCCGTCGAGAAGATCCTCGCCGAGAACCCCCGGGGTTTCCGCCACCTCCGTGTCCTCACCGACCTGCGCTCGGCCCCGGCCTGGCCCGCGCCTCCCTCCGGGACGCTGCTCGCCGTGCAGGAAGCGGCGTTCCTCGCGGCCCGGGAGCTGCGGGACGCGCTGGTCGACGGCGGGACGCTCGGGGTGGCGGTCCTCACCGGGCCGGTCACACCGCCGCACGCGCATCTGTTCACCGGGTTCGTGAAAAGTCTCGCGTGGGAGCTGACCGGGTGCACGCCGCTCGCCCTGCTGACCGACGCCGGCACTCCCGGGGCTGGACTCGCCGCGCTGGAGGGCGAGTTGGGGCGGGCGCGGGAGGGG
>NZ_LIRL01000649.1 GCF_001419795.1 Streptomyces niveiscabiei | reverse complement strand
GCCCCCGGCCCCCGCATGGCCGCGGACACGGCGAAGCACCTCGCGACCCACTACGGCTCCCTCGCCTTCGACATCGCCCGCCTGGCGAACGAAAACCCCGAACTCTCGGAACGCGTCCACCCCGACGCCCCCGAAATCTGGGCCCAGGTCGTCTACGCCCGCGACAACGAGTGGGCCGAGACCCAGGACGACGTCCTGCGCCGCCGCACAACCCTGACAATCCGCGGCCTGGCCACGGACGAGGTACGCGCGAAGGTGCAGGACCTGCTCGACAAGAAGTAACGCGCACGACCTCAAAGGGGCGGTACCTCCGACTCGGGCCCAAGGCTCAGAGCACCGGAGGTGCCGCCCCTTCGCGTGCTCGGTTGTCAGTGCCGGGTGTTACCCATGAGACATGGAGATGGAGACCGAGAAGGCCGACCCGGAAGACCTCGCGATGCTGCGGGAGGCGTTCGGGGCAGACGCGTCACCGCTGGGCTGGGAGGAGGTGCGGCGGTTCGAGGAGGCGCACGGGGTGGTGCTGCCCGAGCCGTTCCGCACGCTCGTGGCGGAGATCGCGGACGGCTCCTTCCAGGGGCCGCCGGAGTACGGGTGGGTGGGGCTCGCCGAGAGCGCCGAGGGCCAGCGGCTGGCCGTGCCTTTCCCGCTCACCGAGATGTGGGTGTGGGAGGAGGACCCCGACGCCGTCGTCGAGGGGATCGAGGGGGTCGTCCACCACGGTTCGCTGAACCTGGGTACGGACGGGTGCGGGATGGACTGGCACCTCGTCGTCACCGGCCCGCAGCGCGGGCGCGTCTGGCTCATCACCGGCGAGGGTGCGATGCCGCACAGCCGGCCGGGTTTCATCGACTGGGTGCGGCAGTGGGTCGCCGGGGAGGAGTGGTTCCAGGAGAGCGAGGCGGTTCAGGAGAGCGAGGCCACCAGTTGACGTACGGACTCCACGTCGGGCAGCTCCTCGCGGCGGACGATCAGTTCGCGGCCCAGGAGGAGGGCCCTGCGGGAGGCTGGGGCCGGGTCGGGGAGGGTTGTGAGGTCGGTCAGGTGGGCGAAGCCGATGATGCGGCGGATGATTTCTGTGCCTGCGTAGCCGACAGAGTCGGTCCAGATTCGGTGGAGGAAGCGGTCGAGGTAGGCGTTGTTGAAGAAGGTGTCCACCCGGGTCGGCCACAGGCGGCGGAACTCCGTCTCGAACGCCTCCCAGGAGAGGCGGAGTTGGTCGGCGTGGTCTGTCAGACGGCCGAGGGCGCGGGCGCGTTCTTCTGAGACGAGCGTGTTGGCCCAGTACAGGCCGAGGTCGTAGCCGATCGGGCCGACGAAGGAGAACTCGGGGTCGAAGACGCGGACCACGGGGGTGCCGTCGCGTTCGCCGACCATGATGCTGCCCGTGTGGAGGTCGCCGTGGAGGAGGGCCTGGGCGCTGGTCATGAACGTGTGGCGGAGGTCGGCGACCTCGGTGCGGAGCACCTCGTCCGCGCGGAAGGCGGCGGCGAGGTCCGTCAACTCCGGGAGCCAGTGGTTGTGTTCGTGCTCGACGTACGGCTCGGAGAGGACGACGTCCTCGGTGATCTTGCACAGCTCGGGGCTGACCGACGCGGCGACCAGCGCCTTGCGTTCGGCGGACGGCATGCCGAAGTCGCTGGTGGTGAAGGTGAGTTGCGCGACGAACTCGCCGATCCGCGCCGACGTCTCCGTACCGTAGGACGCGCCCTCGTTGAGGAGCGTGCGCAGGACCTCCAGGTCGGACATGTCCTCCATGACGAGGGCGTAGTTCTCGGGGTCGTAGCCGAGGATCGCGGGGATCTTGTCGGGGGCGACCTTCGCGACCTGCTCGTACGCGCGCGCCTCGGCGTCCGCACGGTCGGGGTTCATCGGCCAGGAGGGCCCGGCGACCCGCACCCAGGGCAGCGCCTGCTTCACGGCGAGACTGCGGCCGGCGAGGGACGCGAGGAAGACCCGGTTCATGTTGCCGTCGGACACCTCGCGGACCTCGGGGTCGGCAGCCCCGTCCCAGTGGCCGCGCTCCCGCAGGTACGCCGGGATGTCCTCGGTCTCCAGGATGCGGTAACCCATCAGAACTCCCTCATGCGGTACGGCGCTTGGACAAGGTGAAGCTGAAGACGAGCGCGAGGATGAGCACGGCGCCCTCGACGACGTCCTGCGTGTAGTACGGCAGGCCCTTGATGGTGAGCCCGGTGGTGATGATGCCGATGAGGACGGCGCCCAGCGCGGTCCCCCACACGTTGGGCCGCCCCCGGCCGAGGACCGACGTACCGACGAGCGCGACGGCGACGGCCTCCAGGAGCTGCGAGGTTCCGGCGCTGACGTCGCCCTGCCCGATGCGGGAGGCGAGGATCAGCCCGCCGACCGAGGCGAGGACCCCGGAGATGACGTACGCGAGCGCGCGGTAGGCGCCGACGCGGATGCCGGCCAGCCGGGACGCCTCCGGGTTCGCGCCGATGGCGTACAGCACGCGCCCCCAGCGGGTGCGGGCGAGGAACACCCACGCGGCGACGGTCAGCCCGCCGAAGATGAGGACCGAGACGGGGATGCCGAACACGGTCCCCCGGTCGATCTTCAGGAACCCGGCGGTGAACTTCCCGGGCGCGGTCGACCCGTCCGACATGGTCATGCCCGGCGTGATCGACTGCCCGTCGACGAGGATCAGCTTGCTGCCCTGGATGACGAACATCGTGCCGAGCGTGGCCAGCATGTCGGGGATCTTCAGGACGACGATCAGCAGCGCGTTCAGCAGACCGGCGAGCGCGCCCGCGATCAGCACGGCGACGATCGCGACCGCGCCGACCTGGTTGTGGACGACCATGGTCTGCGCGGCGACCGAGACTCCGAGCCCGGCGACCGCGCCGACGGACATGTCCATGCCGCCGACGGCCATGGTGAGGGTGACGCCGAGGCCGAGGATCGCGGCGACGGACACGTACCGCAGCGTGTCGAGGAGGGTCGCCGACTCGCGGAAGGAGCCCTCGCTCAGCGCGAAGTACAGGAACAGCGCGACCGTCACGAAGATGAACCCGTACTTGATGACGGCGTTCTGGACGCGCAGGGCGGTGGAGGCCGCGGACGGGGTCGCCGCCTTCGTGAGGACCTCGGTGCTCTGGGTGGTGGTCATGGGGGGCTGCTTCCTTCGGCGAGGCGAGCGTCAGACGGACGCCGAGATGGTCTGGATCACGCGGTCGCGCTCCGCGTCCTCGCCGTACGCGTCGAGGTGGACCTCGCCGCCCGCGAGGACGACGACCCGGTCGGCGGTCTCCAGGATCTCGTCGACGTCGGCGGACAGGACGAGGACGGCCGCTCCCTCGGCGGCGAGCTGACGCGCGCGGCGGCCGATGTCGCGGCGCGCCCCGATGTCCACGCCTCGGAACGGCTCGTCCAGGATGAGGACGCGCGGGGTCTCGGCGAGCCAGCGGCCGACGACGACCTTCTGCTGGTTGCCGCCGGACAGCTCCTCGACGGTGCTGTGCTCGTCGCGGGTGACGACGCCGAGCGCGGCGATGGTGTCGCGGCCGAGCGCGTCCTCCTTCGCGCTCTGGAGGAGGCCCAGGCGGGACAGGGACTTCAGGAACGGCAGCGACACGTTCTGGGCGACCGACCAGCCGGGGACGAGGGCGTCGGCGTGCCGGTCCTCGGGGACGAGGTGGACGCCGGCGCGGATCGCGTCGGCGGGGCGGCGGGGCGCGTACGGCTTGCCGTCCAGGGCGACGGCGCCCGCGAGGAAGGGTTCCGCGCCGAACAGGCCGCGCGCCAGCTCGGTCTTGCCGGCGCCCAACAGGCCGACGACGCCGGTGACTTCACCGGCGCGCAGGTCGAGGTCGAGGGGTTTCTGCCCCGGGAAGAGACGGACTCCGCGCAATGACAAGGCCACGTCACCGGAGACGCCCTGCCGTTCCGGGCGCGCGGTCGTCGCCTCCTGCTCCTGCGCGAGCATCGCGCGCAGGGCCGCGTCCCAGTCGAACGGTTTCGCCTGGTCCTCGGTGAGACGGCCGTCCCGCAGGACGACCAGGCGGTCGGCGAGCGCGTCGATCTCGCCGAGGCGGTGGGAGACGTACAGCACGGCGATGCCGTCCTCGCGCATCCTCTCCACCAGGGTGAAGAGGCGTTCGGCCTCGGCGGCGGAGAGCGCGGAGGTCGGTTCGTCGAGGATGAGGAGGCGGGGGCGGGTCGCCAGCGCGCGGGCCAGGATCAGCAACTGGCGGTCGGAGATGCCGAGTTCGGTGACGTCGCGGCGCAGGACCGCGTCGCTCCAGTCGAGGCCGAGTCCCGCCTGGATCTCGCGGGCGCGGGCCAGCGTACGGCGACCGTTGAGGAACGGGTTGCCGCGCTGCTGGGCGAGTTCCTCGAAGACGAGGTTCTCGGCGACGGAGAGGCCGGGGACGATGCCCTCGCCGATCCGCTGGTGCACGGTCTGGATGCCCAACTTGCGGGCGGCGGACGGGGATTGGAGGGCGACGGGGTTCCCCGCCACCCGTACCTCGCCGCCGTGTCCCGCGTGCACGCCGGACAGGATCTTGATCAGCGTCGACTTCCCGGCGCCGTTCGCGCCGAGCAGCGCGACGACGGTGCCGGGGGCGATGTCGAGGGAGACGGAGGCGAGGACGGCCTTGCCGCCGAACGCCATGCTGACGTCGGTGAGACCGACGGCCGGTGTCTGCGCGGAAGCCGGTGTCTCAGTGGGCGACATTCGCGATCCAGTCCGCGGTCGACACCTGGGACAGGTTCAGCGCCGGCAGCGCCGCCCGCAGCTGGTCCATGTTCGCGATCTTCTTCTCGCGCAGGAAGTCCTGGGTGATGGCGACCGCCGGGAACTCGACGGTGGTCTTCCCGAGCTGCCCGGCCAGTTCCAGGGCCGTCGTACGGACGACCGCCGCGCCGACGGCGGACGGGTCCGTGCCGGCGGTGGCGACCCAGGGGCTGTCGGCGGCGGTCATCTGCTGGATGTCCGCGTTGGAGACGTCCGCGCCGAAGACCTTGATCCTGTCCTGGAGCTTCTTGTTCTGGACGGCGAGGACGGTGCCCTTGGCGAGCTCGTCGTAGGGCGCGAAGACGCCGGTGACGTCGGAGTTCTGGGTCAGCGCTGCGGAGACCAGCGGCACGTTGTCCGTGGCGGTGGAGTCGGTGACCTTGCCGACCTTGAACGCCTGCTTCCAGCCCTGCGCGGTGACCTCGGTCTTCCAGACGGAGTCCCGCTTGTCGAGGGCGGCGTACCCGGCGACGTTGACGTATCCGACCTTGGCGTTCTTGCCGAGGGTCTTCGCCATGACGTCCAGGACGGCCTGGGCCATGCTCGCGTCGTTCTGCCGGGTGGTGACGACGCCCTTGGTGGCCGTCTCCACGTCGTAGACGACGACCTTGATGCCCTTCTTGACGGCCTCGTCGATCTCCGGCTGGATCGTCGCCGGGAAGCCGTGGTCGACGATGATCGCCTTGGCGCCGGAGTTGATGGCGGAGGACAGGTCGGTGGCCTGCTTGGCGTTGTCGGCCTGCGCGTCGTACACCGTCAGGTCGATGCCCAGCGCCTTGGCCTGGGCCTTCGCGCCGTTGCCCCACTGCTCGAAGTAGTCGCCGGCGCCGCTCTGGCGGACCAGGGCCACCTTGACCGCACCCGAGGCGAAGGGCGCGGGCTTCTTGCCGGTGGCGGCCTTGGCGGAGGCGGCCGTGTCGCCGCTCGCCTTGGTGGAGGCGTCCGAGGACTGGGAGCAGGCGCTCAGCGCGAGGGCCGAGACGGACACCAGCGAGAGCGCGGCGAGAGGCAGACGGGTACGGGACATGAGGGGCTCCAGGTACGGGTGGTGCGAAAGAAATGCGCCATGGGCGCGCGCCGGGGGGCGAGGAGGCGAGGGCTCCGGGAGCGGTCAGCGACAGCTGGCTGTGGTCGACCGGAGCAAGTCCACGTACAGCCGCCGCACGAGCAGCAGCGTCTTCATAGACAGATGATGTGAACGGTTTCAGCCATACGTCAAAGGCGTAAAAGGGGATTCTCACGGAATGAGACAACGACTACGTCACACGGGGTGATCGTCCGGCCTGGAGTTACCATCGCGGGACCGGCACCTGCCTCTTTCCGCCCCGACCGTCCGCAGCCCGTCTCGGCATCCGGACGGACCGGCCCTTCCAGACAGATCCTGGAGCTGCTGTCATGACCCTCCTGACCACCTGGTCCGAATCCGGCCCCGAGACCCAGATCCGCCGGACCTCCGACCCCGCCGAGATCGCCGAGGCGCTCAAGCCGCTGGGCGTGCGCTACGAGCAGTGGCCGATCCGCGAGGACGTGCCGTTCGACGCGGACAGCGAGACGGTGTTCTCGGCGTACGGACCGGAGATCGAGAAGCTGAACGCGGAGGAGGGCTTCACCACGGTCGACGTCCTCGGTCTGCACCCCAGCGACGACCCGGAGTTCCCGGCGAAGGCGAAGGCCGCGCGCGAGAAGTTCCTCCAGGAGCACACGCACGACGACGATGACGAGGTCCGCTTCTTCGTCTCCGGCTCCGGCATCTTCTACCTGCACGTGAACGGCGAGGTCCACGCGGTGTTCTGCGAGAAGGGCGACCTGCTGGGCGTGCCGCGCGGGACGACGCACTGGTTCGACATGGGCACGAGCCCGTCGTTCACCGCGATCCGCTTCTTCCACGAGGAGGACGGCTGGGTCGGCAACTTCACCGGTTCGACGATCGCGTCCCGCTTCCCGGACTACGACACGATCGCCGCCGGGTACGTCGCGTGACGCTCCGGTACGCCGTCGACGCCGTGGTGCTCGACATCGAGGGCACCACGAGCGCGACGGGGTTCGTGGTGGACGTGCTGTACCCGTACTCGCGTGACCGGTTCGCGGAACTGCTGTCCCAGCGGGCGGACGAGCCGGACGTGGCGCGCGCGATCACGCAGGTCCGCGAGCTGTCCGGCGAGCCGGACGCCGATGCCGCCGCGATCGAGAAGACGCTGAACGCGTGGCTGGACGAGGACCGCAAGGCGACGCCGCTGAAGACCCTCCAGGGGATCATCTGGTCGGAGGGTTTCGCGCGGGGCGACCTCGTCTCGCACTTCTACGACGACGTCGTCCCGGCGCTGCGGGCCTGGCACGCGGCCGGCGTCCGGCTGTACGTCTACTCCTCGGGGTCGGTCGCGGCCCAGCGGGCGTGGTTCTCCTCGACGCCGGACGGCGACCTCCTGCCGCTGACCTCGGGGCTGTACGACACGGAGAACGCCGGGCCCAAGCAGGAAGCGGCGTCCTACCGCCGTATCGCCTCGGCGGCCGGGGTCGAGCCGTCCCGGCTCCTGTTCCTCTCCGACCGGCCCGGCGAACTGGACGCGGCCCGCGAGGCCGGGTGGCACGCCGTCGGCATCCGGCGGCCCGGGGAGCCGTACTTCGAGCAAGGCGTCGGGGACCATGCGCAGGCCGGGTCCTTCGACGAGATCACCGTTTCCAGGAGCACGACATGACCGCCGACATCACCGCGCAGGACCTCCACGAGGCGGGGGCCGTGCTCGCCGCCGAGTCCGCCCGGTTCGCCTCCTTCGGGTGGATGCGGGGGACCTCCGGCAACCTGTCCGTCGTGCTGTCCCGCGATCCGCTGCGGCTCGCGGTGACGGCGAGCGGGCACGACAAGGGTGAACTGACGCCCGCCGACGTGGTGTTGGTGGACGGGCAGGGGGCGGCCGTGCGGGGCGGCAAGCCGTCCGCCGAGGCCGAACTCCACGCGCGGGTCGCCGCGTTGACCGGGGCGGGGGCCGTCGTCCACGTCCACACGGTCGCGTCCGTGACGATGGGTCACCGGCGGCCCGGGGGCATCCCGTTCCGGGACGTCGAGATGCTGAAGGGCGTGGGGCAGCCCGCGCACGACGTCGAGGTGATTCTGCCGGTCATCGCCAACAGCCAGGACATGAAGGAGCTGGGCGACCGGCTTGAGGAGGCGCGGAATCCCTTGATGCCGGCGGTGGTTGTGGCGGGGCACGGGCTGTACGTGTGGGGGGCGGACCCGCGTCAGGCCCGGCACCACACGGAAGTGGTGGAGTGGCTGCTGGAGTTGGAGCTGGCGAGGCGCTGAGCCTCTCGGAGGGCCGCTCATTAAGGAGGGGACCCGGTGAGCTGGAGGAGGGGACCCGGTGAGCCGGGTCCCCTCTCTTCGTGGCGTGTGACGGTCCGTCTACTTCAGCCGCTCGCCCGGCAGTTCGCCCGCCGAGACCTCCAACACCCCGCGCTCCGTGACCAGTCCGGTGACGAGGCGGCCCGGGGTCACGTCGAACGCCGGGTTGTGGCCGCGGGACTCGGCGGGGGCCGTGCGGATGCCGCCCCACTCCAACACCTCGTCCTCGCCCCGGAGTTCGATGTGGATGTCGTCGCCGGTGGCCGTGGCGAGGTCGACCGTGGTCGTGGGCGCCGCGACCAGGAAGGGGATCCCGGCGTCGGCGCAGGCGAGGGCGACGCCGACCGTGCCGACCTTGTTCGCGGTGTCGCCGTTGGCGGCGATGCGGTCGGCGCCGACGACGGCCGCGTCGACCTCGCCGCGCAGGATGGTCCCGGCGGCGGCGCCGTCCGCCTGGACGTAGTGCGGGATGCCCTCCTGGACCAGCTCCCAGGCGGTGAGCCGCGAGCCCTGGAGCAGGGGGCGCGTCTCGTCGGCGTACACAACCTCGACCTGGCCGCGCGCGTGGAGTTCACGGATGACGCCGAGCGCCGTGCCCCAGCCGGTCGTGGCGAGCGCGCCGGTGTTGCAGTGGGTGAGGATGCGCAGCGGCCGGTCGACGCCGGCCTTCTTGATCAGCCAGTCCGCGCCGTGGACGCCCATCGCGTGGTTCGCCTCGACGTCCTCGCGCTGGACGGCGGCGGCCTCCTCCAGGACGGCGTCGAGTCCCTCGGCAAACCGGGTCATGACGCGGTCGACGCAGGCCATGAGGTTGACGGCGGTGGGGCGGGCCTCGCGGATGCGGGCGACGGCGTCCAGGATCTGGAGGTCGGTCCACCCCTCGCGCTCGCCCTGGATCAGCGCGATGGCGACCCCGTACGCCCCGGCGACGCCGATCGCGGGAGCCCCTCGGACGACGAGCCGCTGGATCGCGTCGACCAGAGTGTCCACATCGCGGACGTCCATGGTCGCGGTGCGGTGCGGCAGGAGGGTCTGGTCGATCAGCGCGAGACCGGATCCGGTCCAGTCGACGGCACGCAGTTCCTGGGACATAAGGGATCGCTCCTGGGGGTCCTGTGGTGTCCGATACCGTACATGACCTCGAAGAACCACAGTTCGAGACAGCCTGTCGGGTGGCCGAAACCGGGTGGTACAGTCCACCACCGATTTCACTGGCTGAGACTGAGCCCTCTGGAAAGACCCCTCCCCCAGCGCTCTCGTGGCCCGGCACCGTCGCCCCCGCGGAGTGCCGCTCGCCATACCCGGAAGGCCTCCCCCGATGCACCGCAGACCCCTCCGCACCCGCCGACAGCGCCGCACCCTCCAGCTCACGGCGCTCGCCGCCGGCACGGTCCTCCTCGCGACCGCCTGCAACGCCGCCGCGAAGAAGGACGCCGACTCCGCCGCGTCCGGCACCTCCGGGAAGTCGTTCACGCTGGTCACCCCGGACGCGGTGGGCCAGAACGAGTTCCTGAAACTGGCGGTCACGGGCGTCGAGGCGGCGGCGAAGGAGCACGGCGGCGCGCAGAAGGTGTACCAGTCCACGGACACCGCGTCTCAGCAGCAGAACGTCCAGGCGGCTGTGGACGCCGAGCCGGACGTCATCGTCCTGGTCGGCTTCGAGTTCGCGGACATCGTCGCCCAGCAGGCGCAGAAGCACCCGGACCAGCAGTTCCTGATCGTCGACGCGTGCACGCCGAAGACGTACGAGAACGTGAGCTGCGCGGTCTTCCGCGAGCACGAGGGCGTCTACCTCGCGGGCGCCGAGGCGGGCCTGCTGTCCAGGTCGGGCAAGGTCGGCGCGGTCGACGTCCTCGACACCCCGCAGTTCCGCCGCTACAGCGACCCGTTCGCGGCCGGCGCGAAGAAGGTCGCGCCGAAGACGTCCACGGGGACGCGGTTCGTCGGCGGCCAGTCCCCCTTCGACGACTCGGCGCGCGCGAAGGAGCAGGCGAACACGCTCCTCTCGCAGGGCTACGACCAGCTGATGGCGGCGGCTGCGGCCGGGAACTACGGCGTCTTCGAGGCGGCGAAGGCCAAGGGCGCGTTCGCGTACGGCGTGGACGTGAACCAGTGCGTCTCGTCCCCCGGGACGGTCGTGGACAACGTGATCAAGCGCACGGACATCGCCGTCCAGAAGGGCATCGACGCGGTGCTCGGCGGCAAGGCGGGCACGACCGTGTCGTACGGCCTGAAGGAGGGCGGCATCAGCCTGACCGGCCTGGAGGCCGGGGTGGCGACCTCGAAGTGCGTGATTGCCCAGCATCCGGACGTGCTGACCAAGGTGAAGGCGCTGCGCGACCAGATCGTCTCCGGTGAGCTGACCGTCGATGACCCCGCCGCCCGGTAGTCACGCGGTCGAGCTGCGGGGGATCACGAAGCGGTTCCCCGGCACGCTCGCCAACGACTCCGTCGACCTCGCCGTCCCACACGGTGAGATCCACGCGCTGATGGGTGAGAACGGCGCGGGCAAGTCGACGCTCATGTCGGTCCTGTACGGCATGCTGCGCCCCGACGCCGGGACGATCCGCGTGGACGGCCGCGAGGTCGCCTTCGCGAACCCGTCCGACGCGATGGCCGCCGGGCTCGGGATGGTCCACCAGAGCTTCAAGCTGTTCGACTCGCTGACGGTCGCGGAGAACGTCGTGTACGCCGCCGAGCCGCGCCGCTTCGGTCTCGTGGACCGCGGCGCGGCCCGGCGCCGGGTGCGGGAGCTGGCCGAGGAGCACGGCCTCGCGGTCGAACCGGACGCGCGGGTCGGGGAGTTGCCGGTCGGGCTGCGGCAACGCGTGGAGATCCTCAAGCTGTTGCACCGGGGTGCGCGCACGCTGATCCTCGACGAGCCGACGGCCGTACTGACCCCGGCGGAGGCGGACGCCCTGTTCGCCGTCCTCACGTCCCTTGCTGGGCAGGGGCGTTCGGTCATCCTCGTCACGCACAAGCTGCGTGAGGTGCTGGCGGCCTCGGACCGGGTGACGGTTCTGCGGGACGGGCGGGTCGTGTCGCGGCTGGTCACCGCGGAGACGTCGGCGCAGGAGATCGCCGCCGCGATGACGGGCCGGGCGGTCGAGCTGGACCGGGTGCACGCGGCGGGGACGCCGGGTGAGCCGGTGCTCGACGTACGCGGTCTCTCCGCTCAAGGCGTCCACGATGTGGACCTCGCTGTCCGGGCCGGGGAGATCGTCGGGATCGCCGGTGTCGCCGGGAACGGGCAGAGCGAGCTGGTCGAGGCGCTGGCCGGGCTGCGGCCGGTCACCGGGGGACGCGTGTCCGTCCGGGGCCGCGACCTCACGCACGCGTCCGCCGCCGAACGCCGGGCGCACGGGCTGGCGTACGTCCCCGAGGACCGGCACGCGGTCGGCACAGCGCCCGCGGCGAGCGTCGCCGAGAACCTCGCGATGGGCCACCACCGCACCTCTCTGTCCCGGCGCGGCCTGCTGGCGCCCAGCGCGGTCCGCGAGCACGCGCGCACGCTGGTCGAGCGGTTCGGCGTGAAGACGGCGTCCACCTCGGCGCCGGCCTCCTCCCTGTCCGGCGGCAACCTCCAGAAGCTCCTCATCGGCCGCGAACTCGCCCACGGGGCACCCCTGTTGCTGGTGGAGCAGCCGACCCGGGGCGTCGACATCGGGGCCGTGCAGAACATCCACGACCAGCTGATCGCATACCGGGACGCCGGGCACGCGGTGCTCCTCGTCTCGGCCGAACTGAGCGAGATCCGGGGCCTCGCGGACCGGGTGCTGGTCATGTACGAGGGGCGGGTGACGGCGTCGTACGGGAAGGAAGAGGCGGACGAGCGGATGCTGGGGCTGGCGATGGCGGGCGGGACCGGGGGAAGCGGCGAGGCTGTGGGCGCGGACGAAGGCGCAGGCAGCTGATATGACCGTCAAGCAGACACCCGGAACCACGACCGGAACCCCAACCGGAACCGCGACCAGAGCCGCCCGCGCCCGCCTCACCACCACCCTCCGCTCCCCCGTCACCTCCTCCGTCCTCGCCGGTCTCCTCATCGGCGCCCTCTTCCTCCTCGGCACCGGCTCCGACCCCCTGACCGCCTACGACGCCGTCCTGACCGGCGCGCTCGGCGCGGACGGCATCGGGGCGACGCTGACCACCACGACCAGCGTCCTGGGCCTCGCCCTCGCGCTGGCCGTCCCGCTGCGCGCCGGGCTGATCAACCTCGGCGGCGACGGACAGTTGGTGCTGGGCGGCATCACGGCGGCGGCCACCGCCCTGTACTCCCCGCTCCCGGCGCCGCTGACCGTCGTGCTGGCCCTCCTCGCGGGGATGGCCGTCGGCGCCGGGTACGCCGTACTGGCAGCCCTGTGCGAGAACCGGTTCGGTGTTCCGCTGCTGGTCAGCAGCCTGTTGCTGAGCTATCCGGCGGTGTCGCTGGCGTCGTACCTGGCGAGGTACCCGCTGAAGGAGCCGGGCTCCAGCCTCCCCCAGACGCGGGCGTTCCCGGACGGTGTGTCCCTGCCGGTGTTCGGGGACTCGACGGTCACCGTCGGCCTGGTCCTGGTCGTCCTCGCGGCGGCGGCCTACTGGTTCACGGACCGGCGGACGGCGTTCGGGTACGAGATCCGCATGACGGGCCTCAACTCCCGTTTCTCCGCGTACGCCGGGGTCGAACGGGCGGGCCTGACGCTGAAGTTGATGTCCGTGTCGGGTGCGCTCGCCGGACTCGTGGGCGCCATCGGGGTGTTGAGCTTCCCGTACCGCTTCGTGGACGGTTCGCTGACCGCACCCGGCTACACCTGGACCGGACTCACGGCGGCGCTGCTGGCGACGGCGGCCCCGGTCGGCACGGTGATCGCGGCGTTCTTCTTCGCGGTCCTCCAGGTCGGGGGGCTCGCGATGGAGCGGACGACGGAGGTGCCGCGCGAGCTGACGCAGGTGCTGCAAGCGATCGTGATCGTGTTCCTGGCGGCCCGACTCCGGTTCCCGCAGCGGCTGTTCAGGAAGGCGCGGCCGTCCGGGAAGCCGGGCCAGGCCGAGAAGTCCCCGAAAGCGGAGGCCGTCTGATGTTCTTCGACTCCGACCTCCTGATGTCGGCCCTGCGCGCCCTCACGCCGATCCTCCTCGCCGCCCTCGGCGGGGCGATCTGCGAGCGCGCGGGCGTGTTCAACATCGGCCTCGAAGGCATGATGCTGCTGGGCTGCTTCACGTCGGTCGCCACGAGCTGGTTCACCGGCAGCCCCTGGCTCGGCGTCCTCGCGGCGGCGCTCGCGGCGGCGGCGTACTCGCTGGTCCTCGCGGTCGGCGCGGTGACGCTGAAGGGTGACGCGGTGGTGCTCGGCATCGCCATGAACCTCCTCGCCGTCGGCCTGACGAGCTTCCTGCTGCGCACGGTCTTCGGCGTGCAGGGCACGTTCAGCGATCCGAGCCTGAACGGCCTTCCCCTGGCAGGGGGGTTCACCCCGCTCACGTACCTGTCGTGGCTCGCGGTCGCCGTGGCCGCGCTCGTGCTGTCCCGGCACGTGTGGGGCCTCAGGCTGCGCGGCGTGGGTGAATCCCCGGACGCCGCCGCGACGTTGGGGGTCAGCCCGGCGAAGTATCAGTACGGGGCCGTACTGTTGTCGGGCGTGCTGTGCGGACTGGCCGGTGCCCAACTCGCCCTGGGGAACGTCACGTTGTTCACCGAGAACATGACGGCGGGCCGTGGCTGGATCGCGGTCGTCGCGGTGATGCTGGGCCGTGCGCTGCCGGTCGGCGTGCTGCTGGCGGCGCTGCTGTTCGGCCTCGCGGAGGCGGTCGGCTTCCGTCTCCAGGGCGTCGGCCTCCCCCAGCAGGCGACTGACGCCGCGCCGTACGTCGTCACGCTCGGCGCCCTGTTCCTGTCGACGGCCCGCCGCCGTCGCCGTACCCCTTCTCCTGGAGCCGTCTCATGACGCAGGACCTCCTGCCGGTCACCCGAATTCCCCGTACCGGCCTGCCCGTTCACGCGGTCGTCGTCGGCGACCCGGCGCGCGCCGGCGTCGTCGCCGAGCTGCTCGACGGGGCGGTGGAGGTGTCGTACCAGCGTGAGTACCGTGTGTTCAGCGGGAGTTGGAAGGGCCTGCCGGTCGTCGTCGCCTCGCACGGGGTGGGCGCGCCGGGCGCGAACCTCCTCTTCCAGGAGCTGGCGGACGCGGGTGTGCGGACGATCCTGCGGTTCGGTACGGCGGGTGCGATGAAGCCGGGGATCGCGGACGGCGACCTGGTGATCGCCGAGGCGGCGGTCCGGGACGACGGGGTCACCCAGCAGCTCCTGCCGCCGGAGTACCCGGCGTTCGCGGCCCCCGAGGCGGTCCTCGCCCTCCAGCGGGCGGCCCGCGAGACCGGCGCCCCGCACCACCGGGGCATCGTGTGGACCCGTGCCGCCTTCCAGCCGGGCCACCTCCCCCTGTTCGCGTACACCGGCGTCGGTCTCGCCGCGATCGAGATGGAGCTCTCCGCTCTCCTGGTCACGGCGTCGCTGCGGGGCCTGACGGCGGGCGGCGTCCTGGTCGTGGACGGCGCGAACGCCGACGAGCTGGTCGACGAGGAGGGCACCAGCGTGTACGACCCGCACCGGGACGTCGTCGCGCAGGGCGTCGAGCGGGGTGCCGTGGTCTCGCTGGAGGCGCTGCGGCTGCTGGCGGAGGAGGAGAACTCCCGGTGAGTGTCGACCTGTTGGTGCACGGGGGTGACGTCCTGACGGTGGACGACGCCGGAACTGTCGTACGCGAAGGGGCGGTTGCTATCCACGACGGCGAGATCGTCGCCGTGGGTCCGGCCGGGGAACTCCAGCAGCGGTACGAGGCGCGGGAGTTCATCGACGCCTCGGGGTGTCTCGTCCTGCCGGGGTTCGTCAACACGCACACCCACCTCGCGATGACCCTGCTGCGCGGCCGTGCCGACGACGTCACTCTCCAGGGCTTCCTGGAGCGGGTGTTGGCGTGGGAGGCCGAGTTGCTCACGCCGGAGAACGTGGCGGCGGCGGTGCGGCTCGCGGCGGCCGAGTCCATCCGGGCCGGGGTCACCACCGCGCTGGACATGTACTGGTTCCACGAGTCGGCCGAGCGGGTCGCGCGGGAGGCGGGCTGGCGGCTGCTGACCGGGCCGACGTTCATGGACGTCCCCGAGCCGCCGGACGGCATGGAGTTCGCGGCGCGAACCGCGTGGGCGCGCAAGGACCTTGAGACCCGCACCCGGGTCCGGCCGGTCCTCTTCGCCCACTCCGCCTACACCCTCTCCCCCGCCCAGCTCACCGAAGTCTTCGCCCTGGCGCGGGAGTTCGGCGCGCTGATCCACATCCACGCGGCGGAGAACGCCACCGAGGTCGCGACCGTCGAGGTCAAGTACGGGAAACGTCCGGTGGAGTTGCTCGACTCCCTCGGTCTCCTCGGCCCCGACGTCCTGCTCGCGCACGCCGTCGACCTGACCGGCCCGGAAATCGCCGCGCTGGCCCGCACCGGCACCTCGGTCGCCCACTGTCCCGTGTCGAACCTGAAGCTGGGCTGCGGGATCGCCCCCGTACCGAGACTCCTCGGCGCGGGCGTCACCGTCGGGCTCGGTACGGACGGCGCGGTCAGCTCCAACGCGCTGGACGTGCTGGGTGCCGTCCGGCAGGCCGCGCTGGTGCACAAGGCGGGCGGCGACCCGACGGCGGTGGGTGCCGAGCAGGCCGTACGGATGGCGACCGCCTGGGGTGCGCGGGCGCTGGGGCTCGGGGAGCGGATCGGGTCGCTGGAGGCGGGCAAGCGGGCGGATCTCGTCGTCGTGGACCTGTCCGGCCCGCATCTGCGGCCCCGGCACGACCCGTGGTCGACGCTGGCGTACGCGGCGCGCGCCGACGACGTGCGGGACACGGTCGTCGACGGGAAGGTCCTGATGCGGGGGCGGGCGCTGACCACGCTGGACGAGCGTTCGGTGGTCGCGGATCTGGAGTCCCTGATCGTCTGAACCCTCATAATGGCCGCTAGACCTCCGATGTCTGGGGTGTCGGAAACACGCACGCATGGGAGGCCGGCATGGCAGTCACCGACGAGGCGATCGAGAAGATCAAGGGGATGATCGTCTCGGGTGCGCTGCGCCCCGGCGACCGGCTGCCGAAGGAGAGCGAACTCGCCGCGGAACTGGGCCTGTCGAGGAACTCCCTGCGGGAGGCGGTGCGCGCGCTGTCGCTGATCCGCATCCTGGACGTGCGCCAGGGCGACGGCACGTACGTCACCAGCCTGGACCCCCAACTCCTGCTGGAGGCGCTGAGTTTCGTCGTCGACTTCCACCGCGACGACACCGTCCTGGAGTTCCTCGCGGTGCGCCGCATCCTGGAGCCGGCCGCGACGGCGATGGCGGCGCTGCGCATCAGCGAGCAGCAACTCGACGCGCTGAGCGCCCAGTTGGACCGGCTCGGCGACGGGCCCTCGGTGGAGGAGCTGGTCGCGTGCGATCTGGAGTTCCACCGGGGGATCGTGCAGAGCGCCGGGAACTCGGTGCTGTGCTCGCTGCTGGACGGGCTGTCGGGGCCGACGACGCGGGCCCGGATCTGGCGGGGCCTGACGCAGGAGGACGCGGTGGCGCGGACCCTGCACGAGCACCGGGCGATCCTGGAGGCGCTCAGGGACCGGGACGCGGAGGCGGCGCGGTCGTGGGCGACGGTGCACATCGCGAGCGTGGAGCAGTGGCTGCGGGCGAGTCTGTGAAACCGGTTTCTGCGCGTTTGCGGTCAGGGGTGTTCGACGGCTCCGGACGGGGCAGTGATCCGTTCACTCCCCCGTGGAAGGGGGCTGCGGGCGCCCTTGCCGCACGCCGTAAGGTTGGGTGGTCAGGCGAGGGCACGTCGGAAGGAGGCGCTGGGTGATCGAGCTGGAGGGAGTTCCCGAGCTGATCGACCCAGTCATGGTGGCCGCGTTCGAGGGCTGGAACGATGCCGGCGACGCCGCCTCCACCGCCGTCATGCATCTGGAGCGGGAGTGGAAGGGCGAGGTGTTCGCGGCGCTGGACGCCGAGGACTACTACGACTTCCAGGTGAACCGCCCCACGGTGTTCATGGACGGCGGCGTGCGGAAGATCACGTGGCCGACGACGCGGTTGTCGGTCGTGCGGATCGGCGGCGAGAAGCCGCGGGACCTGGTGCTGGTGCGCGGCATCGAGCCGTCGATGCGCTGGCGGTCCTTCTGCAACGAGCTGCTGGGCTTCGCGCACGAACTGGGCGTCGAACTGGTGGTGATCCTGGGCGCGCTGCTCGGTGACACCCCGCACACACGTCCGGTGCCGATCAGCGGGACGACGTCCGATCCGGACCTCGCGCGCCGGATGGACCTGGAGGAGACCAAGTACGAGGGCCCGACGGGCATCGTCGGCGTCCTCCAGGAGGCGTGCACGCACGCGGGCGTACCGGCGGTGTCCCTGTGGGCGGCCGTCCCGCACTACGTGTCGCAGCCCCCGAACCCGAAGGCGACGCTGGCGCTCCTCAACCGCCTCGAAGACCTCATCGACGTCCGCATCCCCCTCGGCGAGCTCGCCGAGGACGCGCGCGCCTGGCAGGTCGGCGTGGACCAGCTCGCGGCCGAGGACACCGAGGTCGCCGAGTACGTCCAGACGCTCGAAGAGGCCCGCGACACGGCCGAGTTGCCGGAGGCGTCCGGCGAGGCCATCGCCCGCGAGTTCGAGCGCTACCTGCGCCGCCGCGACCCCAACGACCCGAACGAGAAGACGCGCCCCCCGAGGCCACCGAAGGCCACGGGCGACGACGATGATTCGTCGGAGGACTGAGGAGCGGGGAACGGAGAAGCGGTAGAGGCACTGACCCAGTACCTCTACCGCTTCGGTATTACGCCGGTACCGCGACCACCGCGTACGCCGTCTCCGGCGTCGGCGTCGTCGTGAACCGCGCGTTCGGCAGGTACAGCCGCCCCTGGTACGCGGCGGCCGTCGTCGGCACGTCGAAGTCCGCGTCGGTGATCCGCCGCAGGAACACCCCGCTACGGCCGTCGGCGGCCAGCCGGAACACGTCGACGGCGTTCTGCCTGTTCTGTACGACGTACAGGAGCCGTCCGGCGCGCAGCAGCCCGTCGCCGTTGGTGAGCGGCGCCGCGTCCCCGAGGTCGACGAGCGTGGTCACGCCGGTGCGCGGGTCGACCCGGTGCAGCGCGCCCACGCCGGACTGCACGACGAGCAGCGCCGACCCGTCGGGCGTGCGCGCGATCCCGTTCGCGTTGACGACCTCGCCGGGGACCTGCGCCCAGGCGCCGGTCAGGGGGAGGCGTACGACGTCGTCGGCGTCCGGGAGCGCGCCGCCCCGGCCGAGGGGGAGGGCGTAGAGGGCGGGCTGGAAGGAGTCGGTGAACCAGGCGGCGCGCGGGGTGAGGAGGACGTCGTTGGCGAAGGTGGGGGTCGTCGTGGTGAGCCGGTAGGTGGCGAGGATCTCGCCGCTGCGGGCGTCGACGACGCGGGCGCCCTCGCCGCGCGCGGCGACGAAC
>NZ_LIRL01000648.1:10594-11061 GCF_001419795.1 Streptomyces niveiscabiei | reverse complement strand
GATCACCGCGCTCGCACCGGATCTGGTGATCGCGAACAAGGAGGAGAACCGCGAGCTGGACGTGCGGCGGCTGCGGGAGGCCGGCGTGCCGGTGTGGGTGACCGTCGTGGAGACGGTGCCGCAGGCGATCGGGTCGCTGGAGCGGCTGTTCACGCAGGTGCTGCGGACCGGGGAGCCGGGGTGGCTGGGGGAGGCGCGGGAGCTGTGGACGGGGGAGGTGCCGCCGGTCACGGCGAGTGTCGCCGTGCCGGTCTGGCGTGATCCGTGGATGGTCGTCGGGGGGCCGACCTTCACGGGGGATCTGCTGCGCCGCGCCGGGTTCGCCAATGTGTTCGATTCGGACGCGCGGGGCCGGTATCCGCGGGTGGACGTGGAGGAGATCCGCGCGGACGTGGTGCTGCTGCCGGACGAGCCGTACGCGTTCTCGGAAGCGGACGGTCCGGAGATGTTCCCGGACGCGGCGGTGC
>NZ_LIRL01000648.1:0-10540 GCF_001419795.1 Streptomyces niveiscabiei | reverse complement strand
ATTCACTTGGACGTCCTACTATCTATTTAGTAGGACGTCCAAGTATCTGGCCGTACGTCGCTGGAAGGTCCCCATGAGCGAACTGCACCGCCCCACGCACCCCGTCCGGCTGGTCACCGCCTCCGCGCTGTTCGACGGCCACGACGCGTCGATCAACATCATGCGGCGGATCTTCCAGGCGCAGGGCGCGGAGGTGATCCACCTCGGGCACAACCGCTCCGTGCGCGAGGTCGTGGACGCGGCGCTGGAGGAGGACGCGCACGGCGTGGCCGTCTCCTCCTACCAGGGCGGGCACGTCGAGTACTTCGAGTACCTGGTGGAGTCGCTGCGCGAGCAGGGCGCCGGCCACGTCCGGGTGGTCGGCGGCGGGGGCGGCGTCATCGTCCCGGAGGAGATCACCCGGCTGCGCGCGTCCGGCGTGACGATCTTCTCGCCGGAGGACGGCCAGCGGATGGGCCTCGCCGGGATGGTCAACTCGGTCGTCCAGGACTGCGACTTCGACCTCTGGGACGGCCACCCGGCCGACGTCGACGCCGTGCTCGCCGGCGACCGCTCCGCCGTGGCCCGCGCCGTCACGGGAGCCGAACTCGGCAAGCTGCCCCCGGAGTTCATGCGGACGCTGCGCGCCACGACGCGTACCGTCCCGGTCCTCGGCATCACCGGCACCGGCGGCTCCGGCAAGTCCTCGCTCACCGACGAACTGGTCCGGCGCCTGCGGGTCGACCAGCAGGACAAGCTCCGCATCGCGGTGATCGCCGTCGACCCGACCCGGCGGCGCGGCGGAGGCGCCCTGCTGGGGGACCGGATCCGGATGAACTCCCTCGACGGCAACCGGGTGTTCTTCCGCAGCCTCGCCACGCGCGGGAGCCGCGAACTCCCCGAGCACCTCGCCGACGTGATCGACGTCGTGAAGGCCGCCGGGTTCGACCTGGTGATCGTCGAGACGCCGGGCATCGGGCAGGGGGACGCTGCGATCGTGCCGTTCGTCGACACCTCGCTGTACGTGATGACACCGGAGTTCGGTGCCGCCTCCCAGCTGGAGAAGATCGACATGCTCGACTTCGCCGACACGGTCGCGATCAACAAGTTCGAACGCCGGGGCGCGAAGGACGCGCTGCGCGACGTGGGGCGCCAACTGGTCCGCAACCGCGAGGAGTTCGGCAAGAAGCCCGAGGACATGCCGGTGTACGGCACGTCGGCGGCGACCTTCAACGACGACGGCGTCACCGCGCTGTACCAGCACCTGCGGGGCGAACTCGCGGACAAGGGGCTGCCGTTGGCGGAGGGCTCGCTCCCGCACGTGGACGTCCGGCACTCCTCCGGCATCCGGCAGGTGGTCCCGGCGGAACGGGTGCGCTACCTCGCCGAGATCACCGACACGGTCCGCGCCTATCACGCGCAGACCCTCCACCTCGCGGACGCCGCGCGGCGGTTGCAGCGGCTCACCGAGGTCGAGGGCGAGTTGGCGCGGGCGGGGTCCGACGCGGCGAACCTGGCGCCGCTGATCAAGAGCGCCCGTCGGGACCTGCCGGGCGACATCGCCGACGAGATCGCGAACTGGCCCGCTGTCGTGGCCAGTTACTCCGGCGACGAGCAGGTCGTCACCGTACGCGGCAAGGAACTGCGCACCCGGCTCACCCGCGAGTCCCTCTCCGGCAACAAGATCCCGCGCGTCGCCCTGCCCCGGTTCACCGACCACGGCGAGCTGGTGAGCTACTGGCGCCGCGAGAACCTGCCGGGCCGGTTCCCGTTCACCGCGGGCGTGTTCCCCTTCAAGCGGGACGGCGAGGACCCGGCGCGGATGTTCGCGGGCGAGGGCGACCCGTTCCGCACGAACCGGCGCTTCAAGCTGCTCTCCGAGGGCCAGCCCGCGACCCGCCTGTCCACGGCGTTCGACTCGGTCACCCTCTACGGCCGCGACCCCGACGAACGCCCCGACATCTACGGCAAGGTGGGCACCTCCGGCGTCTCCGTCGCGACCCTCGACGACATGAAGGCCCTCTACGACGGCTTCGACCTGGTCGCCCCCACGACCTCCGTGTCGATGACGATCAACGGCCCCGCGCCGACGGTCCTGGCGTTCTTCCTCAACACGGTGATGGACCAGCGCACCGACGCGTTCCGCGAGGCGGAGGGCCGCGAACCGTCGCCCGAGGAGGCGCGGTCACTGCGCGCCGAGGCGCTCGCGAGCGTGCGCGGCACGGTCCAGGCCGACATCCTCAAGGAGGACCAGGGCCAGAACACCTGCCTGTTCTCCACCGAGTTCAGCCTCCGCATGATGGCCGACATCCAGGAGTGGTTCATCGAGCAGAAGGTCCGCAACTTCTACTCCGTCTCCATCTCCGGCTACCACATCGCCGAGGCCGGGGCGAACCCGATCAGTCAGCTCGCCTTCACCCTCGCCAACGGATTCACCTACGTCGAGGCGTACTTGGCGCGCGGCATGCACATCGACGACTTCGCCCCCAACCTCTCCTTCTTCTTCTCCAACGGCATGGACCCCGAGTACGCGGTCCTCGGCCGGGTCGCCCGCCGGATCTGGGCGGTCGCGATGAAGGAGAAGTACGGCGCGAACGAGCGCAGCCAGAAGCTGAAGTACCACGTCCAGACCTCCGGACGCTCCCTGCACGCCCAGGAGATGGACTTCAACGACATCCGCACCACCCTCCAGGCGCTCATCGCCCTCTACGACAACTGCAACAGCCTGCACACCAACGCCTACGACGAGGCGGTGACCACCCCCACCGAGGAGTCGGTGCGCCGGGCGCTCGCGATCCAGCTCATCATCAACCGCGAGTGGGGGCTCGCGATGAACGAGAACCCGCTCCAAGGCTCGTACGTCATCGACGAGTTGACCGACCTCGTCGAGGAGGCGGTGCTCCAGGAGTTCGAGCGGATCAGCGAGCGCGGCGGTGTCCTCGGCGCGATGGAGACCGGGTACCAGCGGGGCCGGATCCAGGACGAGTCGATGCTGTACGAGCAGCGCAAGCACGACGGGACGCTGCCGATCGTCGGCGTCAACACGTTCCGCAACCCGCACGCCGGCACCGCCGCCCCCGGCCCGGTGGAGCTGGCGCGGGCGACCGAGGAGGAGAAGCGGTCCCAGCTGGAGCGGGTCGTGGAGTTCCGTACGCACCACCGGAGCGAGGCCCACGAGGCACTGGCCGCGCTGAAGGAGGCGGCGGTGGGGGACGGCAACGTGTTCGCGGTGCTGATGGAAGCGGCCCGGGTGTGCACGCTCCAGCAGATCACCGAGGCGTTCTTCGAGGTGGGGGGCCAGTACCGGCGGAACGTCTGAGCGGACGCGGGGCGGCTTCCGGGCGGGGTCTGCTGGAGCCGGCGTGAAAGGTTCGTACAGGAGGAGTACAACTTTAAGTCTCAAGATTCCCTTGGGCGGGTCCGGCTGTGAGGCTGGGGACACGGGGTGATGTCTCAGTCGGACCGAGCGACCAGGAACTGAAGTGACTCACGACCACAGGCCCCACGGGGCCGGCCCCGCCCTGCTGACCCTCGTACTCACCGGACTGCTGGGCCTCGGCTGGGCGGTGTCGGGAATCCGGCCGACCTCCGTCGAGGCCCCCCGCCTCCAGCCCCATCCGGTCTACGGCGACGGCGTGTTCGTGGTGCGGATGGACATGGTGGCGGGGCCGGCGGTCCGGCCCGTCGCCCCGGCCGGCCCCGAGGGGCGGTTCCCGTCCCCCTCGCCACTGCCGCCACCCGTGCCGCCGGGGTGAGGGGGTACGTCACCCGGGGGAGCGGCTCGGGCTGCGGGGGCGTTGCTGCGATGGCGGGGACGGTGGCGGCGGCGCCGGATGTCGAGGGCGGTGGCGGTGGCGCCGGATGTCGGGGGCGGCGTTACGCCGCGGTCCCGCCCGCGTAGTCGCTCGCGAACGTCGTCTCGATCGTCGTGGCGACCGGCTGCGCGACTCCGGTCCCGGTCAGGACGACGCCCAACTCCCGGTTGCTGCCCAGTGAGTTGGAGCTGAGGTTCATCGAGCCGGCCTCCACCGTCTGCGTGGCCAGCCCGTAGTCGGCCACCATCGCCTTCGCGTGGATGTAGAACCCGTCGGGGTCGGAGTACCCCACGACGGTCCCGCCCGCCGACTCGATCCGGGACACCTCGGACGCGTAGGACGACGGGGTCTCCAGAACGACCCGCACCTTCACCCCCGCCGCCGCACGCGCGGCGATCGCGTCGACGACCGCGCTGTCACTGAACTCCAGCTCCTCGACGTCCAGCGTGCTGGTGGCCCCGTTGATGACCGACAGGAGCCGGTCGCGGGAGTCGGTGGGGGACCAGAGCAGATGGTCGCCGTCGGTGGGAGTGACCGCCGCTCCGGTGTAATCGGCGTCGAACACCTTCTCGATGGCGGCGACATCACGGCTGTCGTCGTCGAACACCCCGTAGTCGCGCCCGGTGGCGTAGTACTGCGAGGTCAGATTCCCGGTGAGGACAAGGGACTTGGTGCCGTCGACGGTGATGGTCTTCTGGTGGGTGTAGACGTACGAGGCGGAGGACCAGGCGACCCCGACACCGGCGGCGGTGAGCGCCGTGTACGCGGAGCTGTTCGCGGACTTGTGGGCCTGGTCGAGAACGACCCGTACGGTCACCCCCTTGTTCTCCAGGGCGATGAGGTCGTCGACGGCGGTGGTGTCCTCCAGCTCGTACATCGTCATGTCGAGCGAGCTGGTCGCGGAGTTGATGAAGTCGTAGATCTGCGGCTGCCCGCCGCTCTGCGAGAAGGCGAACGCGGAGTAGCTCGCGGCGCTCGCGGGGACGGCGGTGGCGACGACGGCCGCGCCGGCCGCGAGGGCGATGCCGGTACGGCCGATGACCTTCCACAACATGCGTGACTCCTGGGCGAGTTCGAGGGGGAGCCCGCCCGGGGGTCGGCGGGGTGCGAGAAGAACACCACGCGCGTAGAACGCCGGAGAAGGTCCGCCCGGTGAACTCGGGGTTACCGGGCGGGTATTGAGGTGGGGCAAAGCGGACTTCGTGCAGGTGGGGGGCGGGTCAACCGGGTCCCGCAAGATCGCAAAGAGTGCGTGTTGCCCCTCCCGGGGCGTCGATCCCCCTTCCCTCGGGGCGTCAATCGCCCTTCAGCACAGGCGTGTTCGCCGCGAACGTGTCCGCCGCCGCCAGGTCGAAGTCCCCGTGATCGCTGCCCAGCCCCTGCGCCACGAGAGCCGCTGCCGCGCACCCCAGTACCGCGGACTCCACGGGCGTACGCCCGAGCCCGATCCCGCGCAGGAACCCGGCGGAGAAGGCGTCACCGCACCCGGTGGTGTCGACGATGTCGACCGCGAACGCCGGTACGGTCACGGTCTCTTGGGCCGTCACCACCAGTGCCCCACGCGCCCCCATCGTCACGGCGACACAGCCCACGCCGCGCTCCAGGAAGACCCGCGCACCCGCCTCGACGCTCTCCGCGCCGGTGAACCCCACGACCTGGTCCTCGTTGGGGAGCAGGTAGTCGACGTACGGCAGCGCGTCCGCGATCCAGTCGAACAGGCCGCTGTCGCCGCCCGCGAGGATGTCCACCGAGGTGACGGTCCCCGCCTCCTGCGCGGGCCGCAGGATCTTCGCCGCCGCCTCCCCGCCCATCAACTCCGGTGCGCCCAGGTGGAGATGGGTGGACGCGGCGATCTCGGCGTGCGGGGCGTCGTCGGGGCCGTAGGTGATGTTCGCGCCCAGCACGTGGAACGCGGGCCGGCTCCCGTCGGGCCGGATCGGCAGCACCGACGCCGAGGTCTGGGCGTCGTCGCGGCGTACGACGAGGGACGTGTCGACGCCGAACCTGCCGAGCAGGCTCAGCATCAGGTCGCCGATCGGGTCGGTCCCGATCGCGCCGGCCGTCCGGACCGCCGCGCCCAGCTTGGCGAGGGTCACCGCGGTCCCGGCCGCCGTGCCCGCCGGGCCGAACCGGATCTGGTCGACCAGTGTCGCGCCCTGCCCGTCCGGGATGGACTCGACGGGGCGGACCTGGACGTCGAACACGTGGGCGCCGAGCGCTATGACCGACTGACTCACGGGGCTCTCCCTCTTCCTGTTGCCGGACTCGTTACGGCTTCGCCGCGCGCGTACTGCCGTACCCGCTGTTCAACGCGGCGGTGATGACGGCGACTTGCTGCTCCTCGTCGAGCGCGCGCGGGGTGCCGAGCGCGGCGGCGCGGGCGTAGACGTCGCAGGCCCACTCCAGCAGGAGCGCGTTCTCCACGGCCTTCTCCAGCGTCGGGCCGTGCACCACCGCGCCGTGGTTGGCCATCAGCGCCGCCGACTTGCCCTCCAGCGCGGCGAACACGTGACCGGCCAGCTCCGGGCTCCCGAACACCGCGAACGGCGCGACCCGTACGGCGCCGCCGAGCAGCAGCATCTGGTAGTGCACGCAGGGGAGTTCGTCGAGGACGAGGGAGAGGGCGGTGGCCCTGGGGGAGTGGGTGTGCACGACCGCGCCCGCGCCGAAGCGCTCGTAGATCCCGAGGTGCAGCTCCAGTTCCGAGGTGGGCGCCAACTCCCCTTCCAGCACCCGGCCTTCGAGGTCCACCACGGTCACCTCGGCGGGCGTCGCCCGGCCGAGCACCGCGCCTGTCGCGGTGACCGCGACGCCGTCGTCGGTCCGTACGCTCACGTTTCCCGCGGTGCCGATCAGCAGGCCCGCGTCCGCGAGCCGCCGACTGGCCTCCGCGACCGCGTGCCGCGCCTGTGCGGCCGGATTCGCCTCCGTCATGACGCGAAAGGTAACCTGAACATGAAACAAAGTCACGTTTGGTTTCGGGATTGGAGCGAGAACGCGTGGAACCCCCGGCAGGACAGGGCGAGTTGACCGGCGTACGGCTCAGGCGTACGCCCCGGCAGGCCCGTTCCGTGGAGAAGGTCGCCCGCGTGCTGGCGGCGGCGGAGCGGCTGCTCGCCGAGGAAGGCGTCGATGTCCTCACCACGACCCGGGTCGCCGCCGAGGCCGGGGTGTCCACCCGCACCATCTACAACCACTTCCAGGGCAAGGACCACCTCTTCTCCGACGTCCTGCACGACAGCGCGAGCCAGGTCGCCGACGCGTTCGTGGCGACCGTGAGCGAACACCTCGCCGGCACCGACGCCCGCGCCGACCTCCTCGTCCTCGGCAACGCCCTCGTCGGCCAGCGCACCCAGTTCCCCGAGCACTTCGCGATGATCCGCCAGATCAGGGCCGAGGAGCAGCACTTCCCGCCCTCGGTGATCGACACCTGGCGCCAGGCGGGCCCTCTGCGCGTCCAGCAGGAGGTCACCCGCCGCCTCGACGACCTCGCCCGCGCGGGCCTCCTCGACTCCGACGACGCCCCCCGCGCGACCGCCCACTTCGTCGCCCTCGTCAACTCCGAGATCAGCCCCCACGGCGACCCCCAGACACCGGCCCAGATCCACGCCTGCGTCACCAGGGCGGTCGACGCCTTCCTCCACGGCTACGGGGGGCGTTGACGGCACGGGGGGTGCGGGAGGCGCCGGTGCGGGGACCGCGTACGTTCGAGGCGTACGCGTACATGCCGATGTGAGAGGACGTGCACATGACCGCTCCCTGGACCGTTCCGGGACTCCCCTTCCCCCTCAGCCCGTCGTCCGACAAGGCGTGGGCCGTCGACGGGGCCACCGTCACGGTCACCGCCGCCCCGCGCAGCGACATCTTCATCGACCCCGGCACCGCCTCGCAGCTCAACGCCGAGTCGATGCTCAACGCCGCCACCCTGCTCGGGACTCCGCCGGAGGGTGATTTCCAGTTCAGCGCGCGGGTCACCGTCGAGTTCGGGGCCACCTTCGACGCCGGGGTGCTCCTCCTGTGGGTCGACGAACGGCACTGGGGCAAGCTCTGCTTCGAGTACTCGCCCGACGGGGAGCCGATGATCGTCTCCGTGGTCGCACGGGGTGTCGCGGACGACGCGAACGCGTTCGTCGTCGACGGGCGGACGGCGTGGCTGCGCGTCTCGCGGATCGACGGGGCGTACGCCTACCACGCCTCCCTCGACGGCGTGACCTGGCGCATGATCCGCTTCTTCGCCCTCGACGACCCCGGCGCGCGGGCCACGGTCGGCTTCGAGGCGCAGTCACCGACCGGCGACGGCTGCCGGGTCACCTTCGACGACGTCCGCTTCACCCGCGAGCGGCTGGCGGACCTGCGGGACGGGTCCTGACACACGGGTCCGGCGCCCACCTCGGTGAGCGCCGGTGCCCCTCGTCCGCGCGGTGAACGGGGAGGTCAGGCGGGGGTGAGCCGCAGGAGGGCGCAGCCGTGCGCGGGGAGGTCGAGGGTCAGGGCGCGGCCGTCGTGCGGGGTGTCGGTACGGGTCCACAGGTCCCGGAACCGGTCGTCGGGGAGCGCGCCGATCGAGCCGTGAGGGACGGTGACGCTCTCGGGGGTGTCCGCGAGGGAGAACACCGCCGCGTAGCGGGTCCGGCCGTCGGCGTCGTCGGCCGTCCACAGGACGAGGTTCCGCTCGCGCAGCACCTCGCGGTTGTTGCGGCTGTGCAGGAGGACGTCGAGGGCTTCGCCGTTGGTGAGCAGGTCGATCGTCTCCGGCGGGCTGGTGGGGAGGTCGCCGCCCATCATCAGCGGGGAGCGGGAGACGAACCACAGCGTGAGCAGGCTGATCTGCTCGTCCCGGGTCAGCCGCGACATGCGGTCCTCGCCGCGCTCGGCGCGGATGCCGATGCGGCCGAGGGGGAGCATGTCGGCGTCGGCCCAGCCGTCCGGGCCCTGCGCGGGGGCCCACCGCGCCATGCGCCCGAACTGCGCCTCGACGTCCTCCCACCGGTCCCACAGGTCGTCGCACACACGCCACATCGTGGCGTTCTCCCGCAGGTGGCCCAGGTGCGCGAGGGACATGTCCGTACCGGGGGAGAGGCTCAGCTCCATCGGCCTGCCGCTGCGCTCGATGGCGCGCGCGTACGCCGCGATCTCCCGGTCGTGGTACGGGACGAGCATGTCGTCGGCCTTGATGAAGTCGACCTCCCACGCCGCGAACTGGGCGACCTGCGCGTCGTAGTACGCCTGCGCGCCGGGATGGTCGTGGTTCAGGCCGTAGTTGTCGGGGTTCCAGGGGCAGACCGAGGAGGTGTCGGCGATCTCGTCCGCCGTGAAGTCGGTCCCGGCGACGGGCAGCCGGCCGGCGACCGCGCGACGCGGTATGCCGCGCATGATGTGCAGGCCGAAGCGCAGCCCCAGCGCGTGGACGCGGTCGGCGAGCGGCTTGAACCCGGCGCCGTCGGCCGCCGACGGGAACCGGTTGGGCGCCGGCATCTGACGGCCGTACGCGTCCAGGACCACCGGCGGGTCCTCGTTGTAGCCGTGCGCACGGGCCGTCGGCTCGTACCACTGGATGTCCACCACGACCGTGTCCCAGCCGTACGGCAGCAAGTGCTCGTGCAGGAAGGCCGCGTTGGCGAGCACCTCCTCCTCGGTGACGGTGGGGCCGTAGCAGTCCCAGCTGTTCCAGCCCATCGGCGGGCGCAGGCGTCGTTCGGGGAGCGGGCGTACGGAGCGAGTCATGGCGGTTCGCTTCCTGGGAGGGCGGATACGCACGGTGTGATCTTGTACAGGTTGCCTCACGGGGACCGGGTACGACCAGAGGGGGAAACTTTCGCCGCAGTGGTCGCACGGGGGCGTGCCGGCCCGCCCTCAGCGCAACACCCTCACCCCCCGGAGCCGGTTGAGCGCGGCGGCGATCTCGTGGCGGCGCGGTACCGCGAAGTCGTCGTCGTGGACCGTGCGCAGCGCGGCGACCGGGTCCGCGCCCGCGAAGTCCGCGTCGAGGAGGTCGAGGGCCTCGGCGAGCGTGCGGTCACGGGTCAGGTGGCCGTGGCGGACGAGGAGTTCGAGGGCGAGGCCGATGCCGGTGACGTGGGAGGCGTCGGCGAGGGGTTCGACGGCCCGCAGGTCGATGTCGTGCTCGCCGAAGACCAGGTAGTCGGTGCCCCGGGAGCGCACCCGGCTGCGCCCCTTCGCCGTGGAGTCCACCGACGCCGGGTCGACCCGCCGGGCGACGACCCCCGGGAAGGAGTCCGCCTCGGCCCGCCGCCCCGTCGGCACGGCTGCGATCTCCCGCGCCCGCCCGCTCACGTCGTACGGCCGGTACGCGTCCATCATCACCACCCGGTCGGCGACTTCGAGATAGTCACCGCTCCCGCCCATCACCAGCACCGTCGACACCCCGTGGTCCCGGTGCAGGGAACGGATCGAGTCCACCAGCGGCGTGAGCGGCTCCCGCTCCTTCGCGACCAGCGCCTGCATGCGGGCGTCCCGGATCATCAGGTTGGTCGCGGCGGTGTCCTCGTCGATGAGCAGCACCCGCGCCCCGCTCTCCACCGCCTCGCACAGGGACGCCGCCTGCGACGTCGACCCCGACGCGTTCGGCGTCGAGAAGTCCGCCGTGTCCGACCCGTCCGGCAGATGGCTGACGAACGCGTGCACGTCCACCCGCTCCACCGGACGCCCGTCCTCCGCGCGGATCTTCACCGTGTCCGCCACCGAGACCGCCAGCTCCCGCCCGTCCCCCGGAACGTGGTCCCACA